>JAODNL010000620.1 GCA_025465405.1 Pseudonocardiales bacterium
GGTGCTGCTGTCCGTACTCGACCGGAAGTGGCGCGAACACCTGTACGAGATGGATTACCTCCAGGAGGGGATCGGCCTGCGCGCGATGGCGCAGCGTGACCCCCTCGTCGAGTATCAGCGCGAGGGCTTCGACATGTTCGGCGCGATGATGGAGGCGATCAAGGAGGAGTCGGTCGGATTCCTGTTCAACCTCGAGGTGCAGGTCGAGGATCAGGGCACCGACGGACAGGTTGAGCCCGCTCCGGATCAGCCACGTGTCGACATCGCCGTGCTCGAGTCCGTGCCGGCCGAACCCGACACCGGCAACGGGCACGTTCCCTCGATCAAGGCCAAGGGCCTGGATCGGGACCACACCGAGAAGCCGCTCGTGTACAGCGCGCCCGATCTGGGTTCGGATGCACCCGCGGTGCAGACGACCAAGCCCGACAAGCCGGCTGGTACCGACTCGCCGACCGCTCGCCGGCAGCAGACCCGCGGCAGCAATCCGAACCGGGGCAGCCGCGGCAACCGGAGCTCCAAGCGCAAGCGCTGAACCTGCTCAGCGCTGCTCTCGCCGGTCACACGGTTGTCGCGACCTCGTCGAAGTCCAGGCGGGGTAGGCGATCGAGCCAAGCGTCCGGCCCCGGCTTGCCGATGTTCACGACGACCAATGCGCGGTGCCGGCCGTCCGGGAAGAACTCGCGCGAGACCGCCTCGGCGTCGAAGCCGCCCATCGGCCCGGCGGCCAAGCCGGCCGCGCGAACGCCCAGGATGAAGTAACCGACCTGCAACCCGGCATTGAACCGCGCGACGCCTTCACGAAGATCCTCGTCAGCGAACAGGTCCTTCGCGCCGGGGAAATGCGGGTACACGCGGGGCAGCTCCTCGTGGAAGTCGACGTCCGTGGCGAGTACGACGACCGCCGGTGCGGCCGCCGTCTTGGCCTTGTTGCCGTCGGACATGTGCTCGACCAGCCGAGCGCGGGCATCCGTGCTGCGCACGAGGACGAGCCTCAGCGGCTGGATGTTCATCGACGTCGGCGCGAATTTGACCAGGTCGTAGATCGCCTGGATCTGCTCGCCAGTGACGGGTTCGGCCACGAAGGTGTTTGCCGTCCGCGCGTCGCGGAACAACAGGTCTTGCGCCTCGGATGGCAGTGTCAGCAGGTCACTGCAGTCGAGCGTGGCGGTCATGAGCACTCCTCGATGGGACCGACGATTTACCACGCCCAACTAAGTTGAATGCTCAACTATTCCGGCGCCGTCAGCCGAAGTGCAGGCGGGTGCACCGCCACCGGCCCTCACTCGCCTCCAGTCGCATCGCGACAGCCCGCACGCGCGGACCCACCCGAACAGTTGCGCACACCTCGGCGACGCCGTCCGCCGGCTCGCTGGCGCGCACCGATCGCACCGTCGCGGCGTGAATCCAATGCGGGCGGCGGCTCTTGGCCGCTCGTTCGAAGTCGGCGACCAGCCCCCGGGCGACCGGCGGGTTCAGCAGAGCGGCGAGCTGTTGCAGCGGGCGCTTGCCGGCCGCCGCCTCGATGATGCCGACAAGCAGGCGCCGACTCCACAGGGCCGGGTCGGGAAGGTCGGCCCGCGCGCGAGATCGTGCCGCGATCGCCGAGATCACCCGCGGGGCTCGCGCGAACGGCAGCGGTCGGTCGAACGGTCCGACGGCGTGCAGGTGGCGGGAGGGCAGTTCATCGTCGAAGGGCGGCTCCCGTCGTGGCGCCGGCCGCACGATGATCGGGCGCATCGGGTGGGGCCCGTCGGCGAGTGCGATGGTCATCGGCGCGTCTCCTCGTGGTCGGTCGGAACCAGCAATTCCTGGCCGGGGCGGATCTGGGCGGGATCGGCTCCGATCACTGCCCGGTTGGCCGCGTACCAGCGCGGCCAGGCGACGGCGACCTCACCTGGCGTGGCCCGGTGCCCGAGTCGGCGCGCCGCGATATCCCACAGCGAGTCGCCGGCGCACACGGTGATCTGCTCCGGGACCGCCGCCGCCCTCCGGGGTCCGGCCGCCGGCGGTCGTGGGGTCGACTGCGGGGACGACTGCGGGGACGACTGCGGGGACGACTGCGGGGTCGGCCGGATCGAGGCGGCGGGCCCGCGCACCGGCAGGTGCGTCCGGGGCCACGTCGGACTGGGCAGTGCCGGATCTATCGGCCATACGGGAGCAGGTACCGCGGCGCGGAACGGGGATGTCGAGGTCCCGGCGGAGCCCGCGCCGGCTGCCGCTGGAGCGAGCAGCACGCCCAGCCCCGTCGCCCCCGCCACGCACCGGTAGACAACGCGAGGCAACACGACGCGTGACACGCGCCGCGCCGCCAGCCCCGCCCAGCCGGGAAGCGCACCGGCCGACAGCAGCAACAGGCCGGCGCCCAACCAGCCGGCCACGCACCAGAGCGCCGCGCAGGCGAGGACGCCGGCAGCCGCGTCGGCACCGACCGCGTCGACCCACGCATGCGGAGCGGCCAGGCCCCGGGCCGCCGCTGCGAAATCCGGGCGAAGCCATAGCAGGGCGGCCAGATCGGCGATCGCCACGCCGGCCAGAGCCAAAGCCTTCGACATCGCCCGTCCTTTTACGTTTGTGTGTGTTTGCGGTTATAAGCCTCTGGTTAGATCAATGTCAAGGATGGTGCGTTTATCGGTGGATGCCGGGTTTGCGAGGTGCAGGCGTGATGCGCTGGCAGGGACTGTTCGCTGATCTCGAGGCACAGGCTGAGGCGCTGGAGCGCGCCGAACGTGCCGCCGAAGTCGACGAACGGGCGCGGATCGAAGTCGGCGCGCTCGGGATCACCGACCGCGTCCGCCCGTCGGTCGGTGCGCCCGTACGACTGCGGTGTGCCGGTGGCCTGACGCTCAACGGCACGCTCATTCAGACCGGTCCGGACTGGCTGCTCGTCGACGAGGGCGCCGGTCGTGAGGCTGTTGTCGCCCTTCGCGCCGTCGTCGCGATCGGAGGGCTCGGGCGCTGGTCGGACCCGGACCGGGGTGCTGTCGGATCGAGGCTCGGCCTACGTCATGCGCTGCGCGGCCTGGTGCGAGACCGCTCCCCGGTCCTGGTGTACCTGGTGGACGGCTCGACGATCGCGGCCACGCTCGATCGGGTCGGGGCCGACTTCGTCGAGGTCGCGGCGCACCCTCTCGGCGAGACGCGCCGACGGGGGCACGTACGGGAGATGCAGCTACTCACGCTCGGGTCGCTCGTCGCGGTACGCCGACAGGTCTAGCCCAGGGCTTCCGCTCTACCCGTGTTCGTCAGCTTCGAGGCTCTACCCATGTTCGTCAGCCTCGACGCTCTACCCATGTTCGTCAGCCTCGACGAAGGGATGCTCGGCCACAAACCGGCGGGTCTGGTCGTACATCCGAGCGATGTAGCTCTCGAGTTTCTCCCGCTCGACGCGCCACTGCCCGCGACCGCCGACCTTGATCGCCTCCAGTTCGCCGCTACGGACGAGCGCGTATGTCTGAGACGCGGAGATGTTGAGCACCTCCGCGACGTCGGCCAGTGTCAGGAAGCGCTGGGTCGCCATGGCTGCGGTCGTCGCCCCCTTTGCGAGCCGCCGTGGTCTTTCGATGACAGTCTTACAGGGCCCGGCCACCACAACGGAAGTCTGTCCACAGTCCGCTCCGCCGGATTTCGACAGGTATGCCGATTTCAGGCACGATGTGCCGCGTGACCGTCTCGTCCCCGACGCCGCGGCGGGTGAGAGCTGCGAGCTGGCTCGATCCCCGCCTGGTTCTGGGCATCGTGCTGGTGCTCGGTTCCGTGCTGGTGGGCGCACGGGTGGTCGCAGACGCGAGGCATACCTACCGCATGCTCGCGGCCAACCGTGACCTCGCGGCCGGGATGGTGCTGACGAGTGCCGACCTCACGGCGGTCAGGGTCCAATTGCCGGGCCACGGCCGAGCCGTGTACGTCGGCAGCGACCGGGGCGCGATCGGCAAGCAGCTCAACCGGGCCCTTTCGCGGGGCGAGCTCCTGCCCGCATCGGCACTGGGCGTGCCGGCAGCCCGGACAACCGTCACCATCCCGTTCGCGGCCGACGCCGCGCCGCGTCTGGCTGCCGGTCAACGCGTCGAGGTATGGCTGTCCACCAAGAGCTGCAGCTCCACCGTCCTCCTGGCCGACGTCACGCTCCAGGAGGTCCATGATTCCCGCGCTGGATCGTTCTCGTCGGCCGGCGGGCAAAACGTCGTCGTCGGCGTCGCGGCTTCCCTCGCGGGGCGCGTCGTGGACGCGCTGACCCAAGAGGGCGCAACCATTCGCGCCGGTGTCCTGTCGGGACCGGCCGATCCCGCCGCCAATGACGCATTGCCGGATCTCTCGCGCTGCCAGCCACGCACCCCATGAAGCTGCCCGTGCTCACCGCGGCCGACGGTGCGGCGTGGGAGTCGGCGCTGGTCACTGCGCTCGAGGGCGGCGAGCACGGCGTCGCGATCGCCCGCCGGTGTGTCGACGTCGTGGAGTTGCTGGCTGTCGCGGCATCCGGGCAGGGGCGCGTGGCGCTGGTAGCGGCCGGCTTGCGGCGCCTCGACGCCGACGCGGTCGATCGCCTTCTCGCCGCTGAGGTCGTGCCGGTCGGGGTCGTTCCGCGCGGTGACAGCGCTGTCGAGGAACGGCTGCGTGCGGCCGGCGTCGTTCATCTCGTCCCCGAGGACGCCGACCCGGGCGTGATCGCCGCCGTCGCCGTCGAGGCCGTCGCCCAGCGTGGTGCAGTGCCCGAACCGGGTCGGATGTTCAGCGATCCGCAGCCGGCCGCGGCGATCGGGCCCGGGAACTGGACCGGGGCCGGTCCCGGGTCGGCCGGGCTGCCCGCGAGGCAGGGCTCGATCCTTGCCGTGTGGGGGCCGACCGGCGCACCCGGGCGCACTACGGTCGCTGTCACGTTGTCGGATGAGATCGCCCGCACCGGGGCAGCCAGCCTGCTCGTCGATGCGGACGTCTACGGCGGCACGGTCGGTGCGGCGCTCGGCCTGCTCGACGAATCGCCAGGCCTCGCCGCCGCGTGTCGCGCGGCGGGCAGCCGCCGCCTCGACGCTGCCGGACTCGCCCAGCTGTGCTGGCAGCTCAGTCCGAAGCTGCGCGTGCTTACAGGCATTCCGTTGGCCCAGCGCTGGCCGGAGGTGCGCGCCACTGCGATCGAGCCCGTGCTCGCGGCCGCGCGCGAACTAGCCGATTTCACGGTCATCGACTGCGGATTCGGCCTCGAGACCGACGAGGAGCTCTCCTTTGATTCGCTGGCACCGCGTCGCAACGGAGCAACTCTGGCCGTGCTCGACGCGGCCGACGTCATTGTCGCCGTCGGCGCGGCCGACCCGATCGGGATGCAGCGGCTCGTCCGCGGCCTTGCCGAACTGCGCGACGCCGAGGTCGCGGCTCCGGTCAGGGTGGTTCTGAACAAGGTCCGGAGGGCAGCCGTGCCGGGGAACACGGCCGCTGAACTTACCGGCGCGCTGCAGCGATTCGCGGGGTGCATACCGGCGGCGCTGTTGCCACACGATCTTGATGCCCTCGACTCGGCGCTGGCCACGGGCCGGCTGCTCGGCGAGGCGTGCCCGGGCAGCCCGCTGCGGGCATCCGTCGCCGAGCTCGCCGCTGTTTTGGTCGGTGTGCCCTCCGTACCGGCCCACCGCCGCCACCACCGCCGCTGAAGCGAGACCCGTCGACTCGCCCTAGGCAGCGGGTCGAACGGTGGCCGCGGTTCGATGTCTGTGACAATGAAGGACTGCACCCGCGGAGGAGTTCGCCGAAGCATGAGTGAACGGTTGTCGTCTGCCGACGTGTCGTTCTTCTACCTCGAAGGACGCACCACGCCGCAGCACGTCGGCGGACTAGCGGTGTTCCGGCCGCCCGCCGACGGACTTGACTACGACCGACTGGTTCACCTCGTCGAGCAGCGCATCTCACTGGTCCCGCGCTGCCGGCAGAAGCTGCGCGCGGTCCCGGGACGCATCGCCAATCCTGTGTGGGTGGACGATCCCCGCTTCGACATCACCTACCACGTGCGACGGTCCGCGCTACCCCGGCCGGGCACTGACGCCCAGCTGCTCGAGTTCTGCGCCCGAATCCAGTCCCGACTGCTGGACCGCGGCCGGCCGCTGTGGGAGATGTACCTCATCGAAGGGCTCAGCGGGGATCGGGTTGCCATCATCACGAAGACCCACCACTCGATGGTCGACGGCGTGGGTGCCGTGGACATCGCCCAGGTCATCCTGGACACGTCACCGCAGTCGGCCGAAGCGATCGACACGCTGTGGATGCCCGAACCCGAGCCCACCGCGGCGGCACTCGTCGTCGGCGCGCTCGCGGGAGTGGCCCGGCGCCCGACCGCCGTCCTCGACGCGGCGCGACTAGGGGTACGCGACATCCGGGCGAGCGCCGCGCGGACCTCCGCGGTCCTCACCAGTGTGCTGGCGAGCACCGCAGCCGCGGTGCGGCCGGCGGTGACCTCGCCGTTGCACGCCACGATCGGTCAGCAGCGCCGGATAGCGATCGCGCGTACCCGGCTCGAGGATTACCGGCAGGTCCGCCGGATGCACGGCGGGTCGATGAACGACGCGGCACTGGCGACGGTTAGCGGGGCGCTGCGGGGCTGGCTGCTGCAGCGTGGCGAGGCGGTGGCGCCGACGCTGACCGTGCGGGCGCGCGTGCCGGTAAGTATCAACGACGACGCCGACCTGGACATCGGTACCCGGGGAACCCACGTGGGCGCGCTGCTGGTCGACCTGCCGGTCGGCGAGCCCGACCCGGTACGGCGGCTCACGCTGCTCGGCGAGGCGATGGCCGGGCACACGGGCTCCGGGCGTTCGGTGAGCGCGGACGCGCTCGTCGCGCTGAGTGGGCTCACGCCGCCGACGCTGCACGGGCTCGGTGCACGAGCCGCGCACGGACTGACTCGCCGCCTGTTCAGCCTGGTGGTCACGAACGTGCCGGGCCCGCAACTGCCGCTCTACGCCGCGGGCGCCCGGATGACCGAGATGTTCCCCATCCTGTCGCTCGGTCAGGGACAGGCCATGTCGATCGGACTGACCTCATACGACGGCGGGGTCTACTACGGCATCAACGCCGACCGCGACGCCGTACCGGACGTCACCGTGCTGGCGGCCCTGATCGAGGACTCGCTGGCCGAGCTCGTGCAAGCCAGCCTGGAGGCGGGGGCGGCCTTACCGAACGCTGCGGGCGCAGCCCGCGCGACCGGCCGCCGGGCGACGGCGGGACGCGCAACGGTCCGGGCTCGTCGAGGGCCAAAAGCATGAGTTCCCGCCAGGCATCGCGGCGTGCGATCGTGCTCGGTGCGGGCGGCGTGCTGGGGTTTGCCTGGACGTTGGGCGCGCTGTCGGCGTTGGAGGCTGTGGCCGGCTTGGAGGCCCGGGACGCGGACGTCATCGTCGGGACCTCCGCAGGCTCGGTTGCGGCGGGATTGCTTGGCTGCGGGCTTCCGGTCGAGGCGATCTGCCGCCACCACCAGGGCGTACCGGCGCCAGCCGATCCATTGATCGACTACGACTATGACGTGGCCACCGGTGGCGTCCTGCCACCGCGCCCGGGATGGCGCCCTGGCTCGCCCCGCCTGGTGCTGGACAGCCTGCGACACCCGCGCCGCACCTCGCCGATCGTCGCGCTGTCCGGGCTGCTGCCGACCGGCCGGGGCACCCTGCAACCGGTCCATGACCTGATGGCGAACGTCGCGGAGGTGGCGGGTTTCGCCGAGACGTGGCCGACCCGACCGCGCCCGTGGATCGTCGCCGGTGACTACCGCACCGGCAAGCGCGTCGTGTTCGGGCGGGACAGCCTGGCGCCGCGACGGGGCAGCGTGCCGCGAATCATCCGTCGCGCGGCGCTGGCCGATGCGGTGACCGCGTCCTGTTCCATCCCCGCCTGGTACCCGCCGACGATCATCGACGGCGTGCCCTACATCGACGGAGGCACGCTGTCCAACGCGTCGGCGGACGTCCTGCTCGGAACGGAGGTCGACGAGGTCTTCATCCTCGCGCCGATGGCGTCCGTCGAAGTCGATCGAGCCCGCACCGCGGTCGGACGGATGGAGAGGATCGTCAGGCGCGCGATCACCAAGGGCATCCTCGCGGACGTCGCTGCCTTGCGGGCCACCGGTGCGCAGGTCTGCGTCGTGACGCCAGGGCCGCTAGACCTGGAAGTCATGGGACTCAACCTGATGAACCCGTCCCGGCGCACCGAAGTGCTCGAAACAGCGCAGGAAACGGCGGCGGTTCAGCTTGCCCGACAGCTGTCGGTCCGTGGCGCCTGGAGCACGCGCAGCCGAGTCGCGCGGGACCGTTCCGGGGACGCACCCGCGTGAGGGTGTATGTCGCCTCAACCACATCGGGACTGCGCGAGCTGCTCGATACCGGCCTCCTCGGACCGCCCCCACTCACCGCCTTCGCGGTGACGCCAGGGCTGCGCGAGTGGTATGTCGACGACGAGGTCGAGGAACTCGAGTACGCCGCGATGCTCGAGGCAGCTAGGGCATCACTTCGCCTGCTCGACGCCGACGACTCGGCTGCCCGCCGCCGCGTCGTCGTGGCCGCTGACGTCCCGGACGCTGCCGTGACGTTCCGCGACGATCTTGACCGCGGTGTGGTGCGAGTCGCCACGGCGATCGGTCTCGCCGACCTGGCGTCGGTCCACGTCGACGATCAGGCCGCGGAGGCGGCTGTTACGGCCGCGGCCGAGGCGATCACGGCGGCCGACCTCGGCGACCCGGCTGCGCAGGATGTCGTCGACGACGCGGAGGGCTTCGAGCTGTCGTGGTACGCCAACCAAGAGATCGACGCTCTGCTCGAACTGCTCTGAATGGCGGCGGTCGGGCCATGCTCGGAGGCCGTGCGCGGTGCCGCGGCCGTGGCACGATCGAGGGATGGATGCGATAACCCACCCGCCGGCGCCCGCCAACGAGCCGGCCCGCAGCTACGCACCAGGCAGCGCCGAACGAGCGGCCCTCGAGCTCAGGCTCGGAGAGCTCGCCGCGGCTCCCGCCGAGCTCACCATGACCGTCGCCGGCACGCAGCGGATGGCGGCCGGTGATCCGTTTCGCGTGGTAGCGCCGCACCGTCACGCGCTGCTGCTCGGTGAGTCCGCGCAGGCCACCGAAACGGACGTCGAGATGGCAATCGGGGCCGCTCTGGCCGCCGCACCGGCGTGGCGAGAGTTGCCTTTCGACGAGCGGGCCGCGGTGTTCCTGCGCGCGGCCGATCTGCTGTCGACGACCTGGCGGGACACGCTGAACGCGGCCACGATGCTCGGTCAGTCGAAGACCGTGCAACAGGCGGAGATCGACTCCGCGTGCGAGCTGGCGGACTTCCTCAGGTTCAATGTGCACTTCGCCCGCCAGATCCTGGAGGACCAGCCGGCCAGCTCCCGGCTGGTATGGAACCGGTCGGACTATCGACCGCTCGAGGGATTTGTCCTGGCGATCACGCCGTTCAACTTCACCGCGATCGCCGGCAACCTGCCGTCCGCGCCCGCACTCCTGGGCAACGTCGTGGTGTGGAAGCCCTCGCCGACACAGCAGTTGGCTGCCCACTACACGATGCGGCTGTTCGAGGCCGCCGGGCTTCCACCTGGCGTGATCAACATGGTGACTGGCGACGGTCAGGCGGTAAGCGAAGTCGGGCTGGCGCATCCGACGCTTGCCGGCATCCATTTCACCGGGTCGACGCCGACGTTCCAACACCTGTGGCGCGCAGTCGGCACATCGATCTCCTCCTACGCGTCGTATCCACGGCTGGTCGGCGAGACCGGTGGCAAGGACTTCGTGGTCGCGCACCCCTCCGCCGACCCGGCGTCCCTTCTGACCGGGCTGGTGCGCGGCGCCTTCGAGTACCAGGGCCAGAAATGTTCGGCCGCCTCGCGCGCATACCTGCCGCGATCGCTGTGGATGTCGGGTCTGAGCGACGAGTTGGCCGCGGTAACCGAGTCGCTGTCCTACGGCGACGTTGCGGACTTTGCCCAATTCGGTGGCGCCGTGATTGATCGTCGCGCCTTCAACCGCCTGGCCGGCGTGCAGGAGCGGCTGGCCGCCGATCCAGCAGTGCGTGTGATCGCCGGCGGCAAGAGCGATGACTCGGTCGGCTATTTCGTGCGGCCGACGGTTGTCGAGGTGTCCGACCCCGCGCACGAGGCCTTCCGCACTGAATACTTCGGACCCCTGCTGGCCGTGCATGTGTACGACGACGCCGACTGGCGCGCGACGCTCACGCAGCTCGAGTCGGTTTCGCCGTACGCGCTGACCGGGGCCGTGTTCGCTCTGGATCGGGCCGCCATCCTCGAGGCATCGAACATGCTTCGCTTCGCTGCCGGCAACTTCTATGTCAACGACAAGCCGACAGGTGCGGTCGTCGGCCAGCAGCCGTTCGGTGGCGCACGTGCCTCGGGCACCAATGACAAGGCCGGCTCGCTGTGGAACCTGGTGCGCTGGCTCTCGCCGCGCTCGATCAAGGAGACGTTTGTTCCACCGACGGATCACCGCTATCCCCACATGGAGTGAGCTGATGCGCGTCACGGCAAGGCCACCTGGATCCGTATCGGCCCTTCGGTAAATTGCGCTCCCCAGTCCGGATCGCCGACCAACAGGCCGCGTCCAGGCACCGGCTTGGGCCGACGCCTCGGGAGCCGAAGGCCGACGAGTTCGCCGTCGACCGGCGTTGGCTGGAGCAACAGCGCGCACCGGCTGCGGCGCACGTCCGCCGCGATCCCGCGGTAGGTCAGCGCGAGTTCATCGCTTCCGCCGGCCGCGACCACCGAAATGCTCTCCCGCGCTGCCCGGACAGCCGCGGTGAGCGCTTCGCCCGTCGGGGTGTCGATGAATGTGTCGCTGTCGTCGACCAGGAGCAACAGCCGGCCCGGACGGGTGAGTTCGGTGGCTCGATCGTGCGGCATGTCCGGGGTGATGACCGCGATGTGGCGCTGGCTGGCCACGGCAACCAATGGCGAGCGACGCGGTGCCGCGACGACGACCGTGACGGCGCTGTCGAGGGCCTCGGCGAGCAACAGCCTCAACAGGGTGCTGCGGCCCGAGCGCGGCGGCCCGGCGACGAGAAGTCGGCCGGCACCCGCGAACAGGTCGACGCTGAGCGGGTTCGCCTCGTCGCCACCGACGCCGAGTCGGATGAGCCCAGCTTTGGCCGGGAGGTCAGCTAGCCGGATGCGGACGGGCAGTGGCCGCAGCCGGATCAGCTCAGCCGCGGGCCGGTACGTCGCGCCCGGATCGGTCCACAACGCGGCCGTGTCCGCGACGGCCGCGGTTCGCCCCGACACCGACGGCTGCGCTCCGGCGAAGGCGACCTGCACCTCCGCGGCGTCGCCGGCTCGGATCGCACGACCGGGCGCCATCGTCTCCGGGACTGCGCGTGTCGGGAGACCGGCGAGGGCGTAATCGGCCTTGTCGGCCAGTCGCAACAGGTACTTCGTTGCGATCGCACTCGCCAGCCGCGGCGCAAGTGCGCTGCGGTCGCCGCCTACGACCAGCGTCAGGCCGACCGACGCGCCCGACCGCAACAACCCGACGACCACCTCGATGGACTGCCCGCCGTCGTGCTCTTCGACGGCCGCGGCGAAGGCTTCCCAGCCGTCGAGCAGCACGAGCAATGCCGGCATCGGCTCGCCGGCGCCGCGGGCGTCGGCCACCGACGAGACGTTCAGCTCGGCCAGCCGGGCACGGCGTCGCGCAACTTCGGAATCGAGGCGGCGCACCAGAGCCGCGATGACCTCCACGTCGTCGCCGCTGGCCAACGTTCCGGCGTGCGGGAGGTCGGCGAGTACCCCCAGACCGCCGCCCGCGCAGTCGATGCCGTGGACATGCAACTCAGATGGCGCGAGGCTGGACGCGGCGGCCACCGCGACGGACAGCAGCGCCGACGTTCGTCCGGATCGAGCCGCGCCGATGAACAGCACCGATCCACCGTCGTCGAGATCTACCCATACCGGCGGCTGGCGCTGTCGGGTCGGCAGATCGGCAAGCCCGAAGTTCACCCGCGTCGGTCGCGCGTTCGGCGGCAACGCGCGCGTGGCGAGTCGGGTCGGCAGCGGCGGCAACCAGGGCTGATTCGCCGCCGGCACGCCAGCCGCGGCGGTGGCCTCGCGTACGGCATCGACGAGCAACCGCAGGTCCGTCGTGCCCGAACTTGTCGTGCCGCCGACGGACCCGAGCCGGCGCCAGGCGTCCAGCGGCGTGACCTGCGCAGCAGGCTCGGCACCGATCATGGGGGCCGGTCCGCCGACGCGCGCGGCCTGAAGCTGGACGAGCGTTCGACCGCCGCCGATGTAGGCGCGCCCGGGACGGCGACGGTCGATTGCCGCCGCTACGTCGCTTCCGATCACGTCGAGCGATTCGCCGGGATCGGACATGCGCAGCGCGATACGCAGGGTGGCATTGGCGCGGATCTCCGGCGACACGACACCACCAGGGCGCTGCGTGGCGAGCACCAGATGCACACCGAGCGATCGGCCGCGCTGTGCCGTCCCGACCAGCCCGGTGACGAACTCGGGCAACTCCTCGGCGAGCGCGGCGAACTCGTCGACCACGATCACCAGACGCGGCAGCGGTTGGGGTGTCGCACGAGCCGCACGGTAGCTGTCGAGATCCATGGCTCCGACGGCGGCGAAGAGTCCCTCGCGCCGCTGCAATTCGCACTCGAGCGACTGCAGCGCCCGGGCGGTCAGGCGCGCGTCCAGATCGGTGACAAGGCCGACGACGTGCGGCAGGCGGCCACAGTCGGCGAACGCGGCGCCGCCCTTGTAGTCGACGAGCAGGAAGGTGACGGCACTCGGCGGATGTGTCGCGGCGAGACCGGCCACGAGCGTCTGCAGCAGCTCGGACTTGCCGGACCCGGTGGTGCCGGCGACGAGCGAGTGTGGCCCGTCGGCGACGAGATCGAGGACGACCGGACCGGTTCCGTTCGCGCCGACGACGGTCGTCAAGGAGCCGTCACTCGAGGCCCATCGTCGATGCAGTGCCGGCACGCTCGGTTCGCCGAGGCCGAGCAGGTCGAGTAGGCGACACTGCTCGGGAACGCCTGCCTGTGAGTCGCCGGAGGCGTCCAGGACCGGGCACAGAGCGCGCGCGACGGCGTCGGCCCATCGCACACTGACGCGCTCCGCGATCGGTTCGTCCAGATCGACGGCGCCCGCGCGTCGGACCAGCAACCGGGTGCCGGTCTCGCCGCAGCCCTCGGCGGTCGCGGCTGAGCCGGTTGGAAGCCGCTGCGCCCGGTGATCGAGACACACCGCCGTCACTCCGGCGTGGTGACCCGTCTGCAGCAATTCGGCCAAGCCCGGCAGACCGCTCAGCTCGGCCGCCTCGTCCACGACCAGCACGAGCCAGGATCCTGGCCACGTCGCTCGGTCGGTTCGCCGCCTCGCCAGACGGCGTTGGACGAGTTCGGTCAGCTCCGTCACGACCCGAAGTCGATCGTCGGCGTTCGCGGCAACTCGGCCACGCACGTGGGGGAGCCATCGCGCCCACGCCCAGGGTTCCTGCCTGCCGTCGGACAGCATCAGGACGATCTCGACATCGGCTGGCGAGTGCAGGACAGCGAGTTGGCCGACCAGCCAGCGTGCGACGCCTAGCGCGATCCCGCGCGGTGCGGCTATGCCGACGGGGCCTGCCCGCAGATCGACCGTGGACGGGACGTCGACCACCAATCCGGCCGCGCTGACGGCTGAGCCACACCTGGCGCGTAGAACCGAGGGAGCGTCGGTGACACCGAGCCGTACCAGTAGCAGGTCGGGATCCGACCGCCGCCGCTCCCAGAGCCGCGCACCGTGCGCGGTTGCGACGCACCAGAGCGTTGCCGGGTCGGGAGCGGCTGCACGCCGGTCTCGCGCCTCAGCACGTAAGCCCGACGCGATCTCGGCGCTAGCTGCGGCTAGGCGGCCCGCGAACGTTGCCGCGTCGCGCCGGCGGCTCCGACGCCAATGGACCCGGTCGCCCAGCGCGGTGGCGAGAATGACGAGTGGTGACAGCAGGAGGAACGCGAGGAACTGCAGGCTGTGCAGCACCAGCGCCAGCCCGACACCGGCGAATGCGGGTATGAGCGCGGCAATCCATTGCACCCGCTGCGCGGGCCCGCCGTTGGGCCGGACGGGGAGCTCGACGGTGCGTCCGGGTGGCGAGGGGGTTAGCCTCGGCGGCCGGTTCAACAGCAGCGTGGCGTCCGGTCCGGGCCGTAGCGCGGCTGGGGGATCCTCGACCGCAGCGAGCGTCAGAAGGCTGTCGCCCATCCTGATCATCTCGCCAGGGTGAACCGAGCTGCCGTCCGAGTCGACGGTCCGTGCGTCGAGGGTTGTCCCGTTGGTCGATTCCAGGTCATGGAGCCGGATGCCGCCGGTCGTCACCGTGATCGAGGCCTGTCGCCGCGAGACTCCGGGATCGGTCAAGACCAGGTCGCAGTCGGGTGCTCTGCCGACGACGGCGATTCCCCTAGGCAAACCAATGATCTGGCCGGAATCCGGGCCAGATACGACGAGCAGACGCAGCGCCGGGTCGCGGGTGGCAGCGCCACGTGAATGGGTCCCGATCGAGACGATGGCGCCGGACCGCAGCGTCGACGCGGCAAGCGTTGTCAGGTTCGTCAGCTGTTGCGCGCCGAGCCACCACGTCGCGCCGGCCGGAGCCGCACAGAGATCGGCCAGCTCGGAGACGACGTCCCCGAAAACCGCGCCCTCGGGAGCGGTCACCGCGACGTCGCGGTCCAGGCCGTCCTGATCACGGACGGTGAGATCGATGCGCATGGCGGCGAGTGTGGGTATCCGGACTGACAGGAGACGACGTCCCGACCGCGATCTGTGGATAACTCGCCTCTCGAGTCGGAGTTGTCCACACCCGGGTTGCCGCGGTGCCTCGACGGTCGGATCGCATGCGTAGCGTTCGCCGCCATCGCCCCAGCTCGCAGCCGACCCGCTGCATTGACCGAGAGGACGCAACGATGCCCGGTTTGAAGGTCACGCCCGATCAGCTGTCCGCGTTGAGTGGCGCTGTCGCCCGGATGTCCACGGAGATACGCGGAGAGCATCACAGGTTGAGGGGCCAGCTCTCGCCGCTGTTCGGCGCGGACTGGTCAGGCGCCGCGGCAGCCCAGTTCACCGCGCTGTACGAGCAGTTCGACCAACACGCCAAGGGACTGTCCGATGCGCTGGACGGCATCGGCCAACTGCTCGGTCGAGCTGGTGCGACCTACGCGGAGGTCGAGCAGCAGATCGCGGCATCGTTCCGATGAGCCGGCGATGGCCCTGCCGGCGACCGCGCTTCGTCGTCGACGGTGGCCGCTTCAGCCGGTGGAGAGGGGGCGGATAGCGTTCCTGCACTGTGACCAGCCCTGACGTTCTCGGTGACGTGGATCGGGCGCTGCGCGAGCATTTCGGGCAGGTTCCGAATCGAGCGTCGGTGTCTTTCCTCGGTGTGGAGCCGATCGAGGTACTGCGTTTCGAACCGGTTCCGGACGAGGTCGCCTACCTCTCACTGGGGATGTCGAGACGGCCGATGACGGCAGCCGCGGACGTCGTCATGGCGACCGACGGGCCGCGCGCAGAGCTGATGCTGCATGTGCGCGAGTCCCACCGTCCGTACCCGGACGTCTGGCGCCACGTGGCGATTCTCGCCGCGGCACCCGCCGTAGAAGGCGTCGTCTATACCGTCGGTATGACGGTCGACCTGGGTCAACCGATCGCGGCCGGCTCGCGCTGCACGGGCGGTGTCGTGGTCGAATCCGCGGTCGCTGCGATCAACACGTCCGGCGGTTCGGTCGCCGTGCTGCAGGTACAGCCGGCCACCTCGACCGAACTCGCCTGGAGCCGGGTCCACGGCACCACGGCGCTGCGCGAGCAGTGGGCGGCACAGGAGATTGATCTGCTCGATCTCGGCCGTGGCGCAATGAACCTCGGCTGACGGGTGCTCGGCTGACGCGTGTCCGGCTGACGTCCGTCCCGTCATAGCCAGTAGCCGCCCCGTCCCGGCATGCGCTGTGCGGCATGCGCTGTGCGGCATGGGCTGTGCG
>JAODNL010000004.1 GCA_025465405.1 Pseudonocardiales bacterium
GGCCGATCCACCAGAACAGCCCGAGCCCGGTGACGTTGACCAGGCCCCAGCCGGCGAACAGGAACATCGGCACGACCGCGCCGAGCAGCCAGAGATACCGCTTGCCGTCGCGCCAGTCGGGACGTCGGGCCGCGTCGAGGACCGCCTGGCCGGACAGCGAACCATCGCGCATCGCACACCTCTTCATGTCGGTGGCCGGACAACTCCGAACCCACGTTGAGTTGCTTTACACGAGCATGCACTTTGTAAACCATCCGCGCAAGAGTGGACGCTGGGTCCTAGGGTGGGGGACGTGCACAAGCGCATCTTCGGCATCGAGAACGAGTACGGCGTCACGTGCACTTTCCACGGTCAGCGTCGCCTCTCGCCGGACGAGGTCGCGCGCTACCTGTTCCGGCGCGTCGTCTCGTGGGGGCGCTCGTCCAACGTCTTCCTGAAGAACGGCGCGCGGCTGTATCTCGACGTCGGCAGCCATCCGGAGTACGCGACACCCGAATGTGACTCGCTGAGCAGCCTGGTGGCACACGACAAGGCAGGGGAGCGCATCCTCGAGGGGCTGGTCGTCGACGCTGAGAAGCGGCTGCACGACGAGGGCATCGCCGGCGACATCTACCTGTTCAAGAACAACACCGACTCCGCCGGCAACGCCTACGGGTGCCACGAGAACTACCTCGTCGGCCGGCACGGCGAGTTCAGCCGGCTCGCTGACGTACTGATCCCGTTCCTCGTGACACGGCAGCTCATCTGCGGCGCCGGCAAGGTGCTGCAGACGCCGCGCGGCGCGGTGTACTGCATCAGCCAGCGGGCTGAGCACATCTGGGAAGGCGTCTCGTCGGCGACGACCCGCAGCCGGCCGATCATCAACACCCGCGACGAGCCGCACGCCGACGCCGAGCGCTATCGCCGCCTGCACGTGATCGTCGGCGACTCGAACATGAACGAGTCCACGACGATGCTCAAGGTCGGCTCCGCGGACCTGGTCCTGCGCATGATCGAGCACGGCGTGACGTTCCGCGACCTGACGCTCGAGAACCCGATCCGGGCGATCCGCGAAATCAGCCACGACCTCACCGGCACCCGGACGGTCCGGCTCGCGGCCGGGCGCACCGCCTCGGCGCTGGAGATCCAGCGCGAGTACTACAGCCGCGCGGTCGAGTTCGTCAGCCGGACGGGCGACGACGTGGCGGCCAAGCGGGTGCTGGAGCTGTGGGGACGCGCCCTGGACGCGATCGAGCAGCAGAACCTGTCGCTCATCGACCGCGACATCGACTGGGCAACGAAGTACCAGTTGATCGAGCGCTACCGTGCCAAGCACGACCTGCCGCTGTCGTCGCCGCGGGTGGCCCAGCTCGACCTCGCCTACCACGACATCTCCCGGCAGCGTGGTCTGTACTACCTGCTGCAACGCAAGAACGCGGTCGAGCGCATCGTGTCGGACCTGGCGATCTTCGAGGCGAAGAGCGTGCCGCCACAGACCACCCGGGCCAAGCTCCGCGGTGACTTCATCCGGCGCGCGCAGGAGAAGCGCCGCGACTTCACCGTCGACTGGGTGCACCTCAAGCTGAACGACCAGGCCCAGCGCACCGTGCTCTGCAAGGATCCCTACCGCAGCGTGGACGAGCGCGTGGAGAAGCTGATCGCGTCCATGTGATGCCGCGGGGTAACGCGGCATACCGGGCAAGAAAGCCGGCTACCCGCCTGACTACTGTCACCGGTATGCCATCCGGATCACGCGGGTCGGGCGCGCGCGCCACCGCGCGTCGCGGGCGGACGGGCATTAGTTTCGAGGACATGGCAGCCCGGCGTGCGGAGCGACTGGTCAATCTCGTCATCTGCCTGCTCTCCACCCGCCAGTTCATCACCGCCGAGCGGATCCGCGACGCGGTCCCGGGGTACGAGGCCGCCGACGGCAGCCGCAGCACCGACGAGGCGTTCAAGCGGATGTTCGAGCGGGACAAGGCCGAGCTCCGTGACCTCGGCATCCCACTGGAGACGGGCAAGAACAGCCACTTCGACAGCGAGGACGGCTACCGGATCAAGCGGCGCGACTACGAGCTGCCCGCGATCGAGTTCGATGCCGCCGAGGCCGCGGCGATCGGGCTCGCGGCCCGGCTCTGGCAGTCCGCGACGCTGGGTGAGTCGGCCCGTTCGGCCCTGCTGAAACTGCGGGCCGCGGGAACGGACGTGCAGGCCAGCGGTACGCCCGGAGCCGTGCCGCACATCGACGCCAGCGATCCCAGCCTGCCGGCTCTGCTCGAGGCCGCCCGCGTGCTGCGGCCGGTGCGCTTCGACTACCTCAAGTCCGGATCGGGCAGCCCCGAGCGACGCACGCTGGAGCCGTGGGGCGTGCTGTCCTGGCGCGGCCGGTGGTACGTCGCCGGATTCGACCGCGACCGCGGCGAGGGTCGCAGCTTCCGGCTGTCGCGGATCACCGGCAAGGCCGAGATCTTCGGCCGGCCAGGGGAGTTCGAACGTCCCGAGAAGGTTGATCTGCTGGATATGGTGGCCGGCCGCTCGCCGGAGGACAACCGGATCGCCCATGTCAGGGTGACCGGTAGCGGCGCCGGGCAACTGCGCCGCATCGCCCAGTCCGACGTCGACGGTGAGCTGACGATCAGCTTCACCGACAGTCGATGGCTGGCCCGCCACATCACCAGTGCCGGCGCCAGCGTTCGGGTGCTCGACCCACCCGAACTCGTCGACGAGGTCGTGGCCCGCCTGCGCGCCGTCGCGGGTGAGCAGCGATGACCACGAACGAGGAGCGGCTACCGCGGCTGCTCGCGCTCGTCCCGTACCTGCAGGCGCATCCGGGTATCACGATGGCCGAAGTAGCCGCCGACTTCGGGGTCACCCCGAGACAGATCGACCGCGACCTGCGGCTGCTCTGGATGTGCGGCCTGCCCGGTCACGGGCCCGGCGACCTGATCGACCTGTCCTTCGACGGCGACACCGTGTCCGTGATCTTCGACGCCGGGATGTCACGTCCGCTCGGCCTCACGGCCGAGGAGGCCCTCGCGCTGATCGTCGCGCTCCGTACTCTCGCCGAGACGCCGGGCCTGGCCGACACCGACGCCGTCCAACGGGCGCTGGCCAAGGTCGAGAAGGCCGCCGTCAGCGAGGTGGACGACACGACCGTGTCGATCGCGTTGGACGTCGAGGCGAGGCTCACACCGGCACTGCAGCGTGCCATCGACGAGGGCCGGGCGCTCTCGATGCGCTATTACACGGCCACCCGTGACGAGACGACCGAACGCACCGTCGACCCGCTTCGCGTGTTCGAGATGGACGGCCACAGTTACCTCGAAGCGTGGTGCCGCCGCGCCGAGGGGATGCGCGTGTTCCGGGTCGATCGCATCGAGCACCTCGAGCAGCTCGACGAGCCGGCTCAGCCGCCCGCGAACGTCGAGCTTCGCGACCTCAACGAGGGCGTCTTCCAGCCGGCGTCCGAACACCTGCTGGCCCTGCTGCGCCTCGCGCCCGCGTATTTCTGGGTCGCCGACTACTACCCGACCGAGGATGTCGCCGAGTCCGACGGCCTGCTGCAGGTGAGCCTGCGGGTGGCCGATCCGGCCTGGGTGCGGTCACTCGTGCTCGGCTCGTCGGGCCAGGTCGAGGTCCTGTCGCCGGACTGGCTGGCTGAATCGATCAGAACCGAGGCCTTGGCCGCGCTCGCCGGCTACGACGCGAAGTAGAGTTCCCGGCGTGTGGATCGCCGTCATCGCCTGGTCAGCCGCCGTCGTCGTAGCTGCGGTGGTGCTCGGGTTCTGCGCCTACGAGCTGCATTGGAAGGCGCGTCGACTGCAGTCCGACCTCCGCCGGCTGCTCGAGCTCAACGCGAGGTTGGGCGGCCTCCAGGGTGAGGTCGCGGCCGCGCAGGAGCGCCTCGCGCGTGCTGGTGTGCGCTGAATGACCGCCATGCTGAGACGGCTGCGGCGCCGTCCCCGTAACCCCGAGGGCCGCATGTCGGTCCTCGATCACCTTCGGGAGCTGCGTCGCCGGCTCATCCTGGCCGTCCTCTTCATAGCCGTGGGCGCGGTCGCCGGCTGGCTGCTCTACGACCCGGTGATCCATTTCCTGGAGCATCCGTACTGCTCGGTCAACTACCGCCATCGGTTCCCCGGCAACGACCCGACGCACTGTCGACTGATATTCACCGGTGTCCTGGACGGCTTCACGACTCGCCTCAAGGTCGCCGTCATCACCGGCGCGGTGTTCTCCGCTCCGCTGTGGCTGTACCAGATCTGGGCGTTCATCACACCGGGGCTGCGCAAGAACGAGCGCAAGTACACGGTCATCTTCATCGCAGCGTCCTCCTTGCTGTTCGCGGCGGGTATGGCCCTGGCCTACGTCGTCCTGGCCAAGGGGCTGAACGTCGTGATCGGCGCCGCAGGCTCCGGTACCCAGGCCCTGCTCACCGTCAACAGCTACCTCTCGTTCGTCACGCTGATGCTGGTCATCTTCGGCGCGGCGTTCGAGCTGCCGCTGCTCGTCATCATGGCCAATCTCGCCGGCGTCCTGCCCGCCAGCGTGCTGAAGAAGTCGCAGCGACTCGCGGTCTTCCTGATCTTCACCTTCGCGGCCGTCGCGACGCCGAGCACCGATCCGTTCACGATGTGCGCGATGGCGGTACCGATGGTGCTGCTCTTCGAGGGCGCGGTCCTGTTCGCGGTTATCCGCGAGCGGCGCAAGTCCCGGCGCGAGGCGCTGCGCGGCCCGGAGCAGTTCCCGGACGACGACATGCCGTCGCAGGTCGAGGCGATCCCACAGCCGATCGGTGCCGACGAGTCCTGGACGGACGCCACCTGATCGCCGGCCCGCCACCGTGGTCGCGGTCGGCAACGGGCCGCAGCACGGCGGGGGAAAGCGCATCGCACCGGACAGCCGGCTTCCGCCCACACCGGTAGCCCTACGCTGAAGGTATGTCGTCGCCGAGCGAGCGATACGCCGCGGCGCGGCAGCGATCCAGCCACCCGGCACTGCGGGACTTCCGCGCCGACTACCCGTTCGTCCTCGACGACTTCCAGGTCGAGGCCTGTGAGTCGCTCGAGGACGGGTACGGGGTGCTGGTGTGCGCGCCGACGGGTGCCGGCAAGACCGTCGTCGGAGAATTCGCTGTGCATCTCGCGCTGGCGTCCGGGCAGAAATGCTTCTACACGACACCGATCAAGGCGCTGTCGAACCAGAAGTACAACGACCTGGTCGCGCGGCACGGCAGCGCGAAGGTCGGCCTGCTCACGGGCGACAACTCGGTGAACTCCGGCGCGCCGGTGATCGTGATGACCACCGAAGTCCTGCGCAACATGCTCTACGTCGGCAGCAGCTCGCTCACCGATCTCGGCTACGTCGTGATGGACGAGGTGCACTACCTCGGTGACCGATTCCGCGGCGCCGTGTGGGAAGAGGTGATCATCCACCTGCCCGCGTCGGTCCGGCTGGTGTCGCTGTCGGCCACGGTCTCCAACGCGGAGGAGTTCGGCGACTGGCTGGTCACCGTGCGGGGCGAG
>JAODNL010000044.1 GCA_025465405.1 Pseudonocardiales bacterium
GTCCGGTGCCTTGATCAAGGCATAGACGAGCAGCAGCATGCCGCCGGTGACCAGCACTGCGCCGGGCACATCGAACCTCCGGCGCGCTCCGGCGGGTCGCTCGGCGTCGAGCAGGCGGAAGATGCCGAACAGGAACAACACGCAGAAGGGGATGTTGACGTAGAAGACCCAACGCCAGCCTGGCCCCTCAGATAGCACACCGCCGAAGAAGACGCCGGCCGCGGCACCTAGGCCTCCCATGGCGCCCCAGACGCCGAGAGCCCTGTGCCGGTCGACGCCCTCCTTGAAGGAGGTCGTGACTATCGAGAGCGCGGCCGGAGCCATCAGCGCCGCGCCGATCCCCTGCACGAGACGAGCGGTGATCAGCGTCGCCTCGTTCGTCGCCACGCCGCCGGCCAGCGAGCTGGAAGCGAAGAGGATCATGCCGGCGATGAGTACGCGCCTGCGTCCGAGTAGGTCCGCAGCTCGCCCGCCGAGCAGCAGGAAGCCGCCAAACGTGAGGACGTAGCCGCTGAGGACCCACTGCAGGTTCTGCTGGGAAAAGTGGAGGCTGTGCTGGATCGACGGCAGCGCCACGTTGACGATCGAGGCGTCGAGGACGTCCAGGAACTGGACCCCGCACAAGAGGGCCAAGGTCAGCTTGCCGCGGCGGGTGCTGAGGAACGAGGCGGGGGCGGGCGGAGCCGTCATGGGCGAAGAACCTCCGGGCTAAGTTAGCAACACAACTTAATAAGTTAGTAGGCCAACTTACACGACGCGCCCTCGATGTCTATACTGGGAAGTGAGATGACTGACTCAGGCGACAGCAGACCCGCAGACACGGTGCTCACGCGACCGGGCAAGCGGGAGCGGCTGCTCGGTGCCGCGGCCGACCTGCTGTACCGCGAAGGCGTCGAGAAGACCACCCTCGCCGACATCGCCCAAGCGGCAGGCGTTCCCCTCGGCAACATCTACTACTACTTCAAGACGAAAGATGCCATCGTCGACGCGGTCGTCGAGGCCCACGTGCGGGGCATCAAGGAGATGCTTGCTTCCCTCGATCGCCGCTATCGCAACCCGAAGGGCCGACTTAAGGCCCTTTTCCGGACACTGGCAGGCCAGCACGACAGGATCGCCCAGTACGGCTGCCCACACGGCACCCTCTGCTCGGAACTGGAGAAGACGGGTCGCGCCGGCGAACCCGCGGTCGCCCGCCTCATTGAGATTCCGATCGCCTGGACCGAGGAACAGTTCCGCTCAATGGGCCGCCGCGACGCCCGCGATCTCGCCGTCGAATTCATCGCCAGCTACCAGGGGACCGCTGTGCTCACCCAAGCACTCAGAGAACCTGCACTCTTGTCCCGCGAGGGCCGCCGCCTCGAGCGTTGGATCGACTCGCTCGACACCTCGGAGTAGTCCGGTCTGGGTTGCGAGCGAGGCCAGTAGGAGCGGTCGGCGGCCGATGTGGTCGGACAGCCGTCCGCGGTCAGCAGCCTGGCGGGGACGGACAGGCCGTAGATTCCGAACGCGACGGCCGTGGTGACCGATGAAAAGCCCCACCTCGCCCAATAGATCGCATACAGCGCCGTCGGTGCGCTGGCGGCGGCCAGCATCGAGACGATGAGCGAAGCCAGGAGCGTGCAGCTGCGGTGTGCCGGACAGCCGGCGGCCGGCGGGCACGGCCGCTGCCTCGGCGCTGGACGCCGGCGCTGTGGTGGGGTTCGTCTTGGTGCTACCGATCACTGTTGGCCGCTGAACCAGGCTCGCCCGACTGCTCCTGATGTCGCGGTCACCCCTCGTCGACTACGACCTCCACCCGGTCGGTGTAGAAGGCGATGTGGCCGGCGATTGATGCGACGAAGTCGTACGGCTCGCGGTATGACCACACCGCATCGGTCAGATCCGTGCCCTGGCCGTCCGGAAGGACGATGTTGTAGTAGGAGGCCTCGCCCTTGTACGGGCAGTAGGTGCGGGTAGCACTGTCGGCGAGCAGCGTCTGGTCGACGTCGTCGAGCGGGATGTAGCGGACCGGCGGGTAGCCCGCCTCGCGCAGTGTCAGGGCCTTGGTGGTGTCGGCGATGACGTGCGCGCCGACGCGTGCCACGACGCGGACGCCGGTGGCCTCGATGGTGATCGGATGGTCGGTTCCGGGGATCTTGGGTTCCCGTGTCGTCATGGCTTGTCTCCGGTAGGTGATGGTGGGTGGCTTCAGCCGGCGATGAGGTCGAACTCGTTGCCTTCGACGTCGGCGAACCTGGTCCACCGGGCGCCGTCGGTGTCGAAGTCGGCCAGCTTCGCGGCGCCGAGCCGGACAAGGCGCTCGGTTTCGCCCTCGTAGTCGGTGGTGATCAGATCCGGGTGAAAGCGGTTCTTAGTGCTTTTGGCTTCGGGGACCTTGTGGAAGGCCAGCCGTGGGCCGCTGCCGGGATCACCGGCCTCCACGACGGCGTCGTTCTCGTCGGCCCCGTCGGCGACGTCGCGGTCCAGGGCTGCGGCCCAGAACCGTGCGGCGCGCGCGGCGTCGACCGCGTCGAAAGCGACGCCGTAGAAGGCGTTCATGCGCTGCTCCCTATTGCGGCCACTGAGTAGACGAGTCTGTCTACTGTGTCAGTCGACTGTAGACATCGGGAATCTGTCCTGTCAACTACAGGAACTTACCTGAGATTCTGCTCGCGTTTGACGAGACTAGATCGGTCTGCTTAACTCAACAGCATGATAGACAGACCAGTCTAACTAGTGAGTTTGGAGCACGACCATGCCCCCGATGCGCACAGCTCTGGTGACCGGCGCGACGTCCGGTATCGGCCGGGCCGCGGCGGTCAGCCTCGCCCGGGACGGCTTCAAGGTCCTCGTTCACGGCCGCGACGCCCGGCGTGGAGCCGCGGTGGTCAAGGAGATCGAGAGCGCCGGAGGCGGCGCCGAGTTCCATGCCGCCGACCTCGCGGACATCCGCGCCATCGGTGAGCTGGCCTCCGCAGCCGAGGACGTCGACGTTCTGGTCAACAACGCCGGGTTCTCCTGGTTCGGACCCACCGCCGAGCTGGACTCCGACCAGTACGACGAGTTGTTCGACGCCAACGTCCGCAGTGCGTATTACCTCACTGCCGCCATCGCGCCGAAGATGGCCGAACACGGCCGGGGCACGATCATCAACCTGGGCAGCATGGCCGGGCAGATCGGCCTCGCAGGCGCCTCCGCCTACGGCGCCACGAAGGCCGCGCTCGCCTCACTGACCCGTTCCTGGGCCGCCGAATACAGCCCGCGCGGTGTGCGGGTCAACACCATCGCGCCCGGACCCGTCTACACCGGCGGCTGCTCGAGGGACAGCCTGACGGCGCTCGGGAAGACCACCCTGCTGTCTCGCATCGCGGAGGCAGAAGAGACCGGGGACGTCATCGCGTTCCTGGCCTCGCCGGCCGCCGGCTACATCACCGGCGCCGTCATCCCGTTCGACGGCGGACGCACCGCCATCTGGCCCGCACCGGGCCCTCACAAAACACATCTCACTACTCAGAGGAGCAGGCACATGAAACAGCCTGTCGTTTTGATCACCGGCTCACTCACCGGCATCGGCCGCGCCGCCGCCGTCGCCTTCGCCAAGAAGGGCGCGAAGTTGGTCGTCAACGGCCGACGCGACGAGGCCGGTGCCGCACTCGTCGAGGAACTGCGCACGTACGGTGCACAGGCCGAATTCGTCAACGCCGACGTCCGCAAGGACGAGGACGTCCGCGCCATGGTCGACCAGACCGTTGCACGCTTTGGTCGTCTCGATGTCGCGGTCAACAACGCAGGCACTGAGGGTCAAGTCGGTCCGATCGTCGACCAGACCGCCGAGACGTTCGCAGCTACGTTCGATACGAACGTCCTGGGCGTCGTGCTGAGCATGAAGCACGAGGTTCGCGTCATGCAGGAACAGGGCAGCGGCAGCATCATCAACATCTCCTCCACCTACGGACACGAAGGCGCAGCCGGCGCGTCGGTCTACGTCGGCAGCAAGCACGCCGTGGAAGGCATCACCAAGTCGGTGGCACTGGAGGTCGCCAAGGCGGGAATCCGAGTCAACGGCGTGGCCCCCGGTCCGACGGACACCGGCATGCTGACCCGGTTCACCGGCACGTCGGAGAACAAGGCCGCCTTGGTCACGCAGGTCCCGCTGGATCGCCTGGGCCTGTCCGAGGAGCTCGCCGACGCGATCGTGTTCATCGCATCCGATGAGGCCTCCTACATCACCGGTCACATCCTCAACGTCGACGGCGGTCACAGCGCCAACTGATCGCTACACGAAACGTCAACCACCGATTCGAGGAGAGGCGCCATCATGAGCGACTTCACCCACGACACCGCCCCGACACAGTTCGTCGAGGCCGGCGGCATCCGCTTCGCCTACCGCCGGTTCGGCAACGAAGCCACAGGCGATACCCCGATCGTGTTCTTCCAGCACTTCATCGGCAACCTCGACGACCACGACCCTGCAATCAGCGACGGGTTCGCGACCGACCGCGAAGTCATCCTGTTCAACAACACCGGAGTCGCCTCCACCAGCGGCGAAGTCCCGGACACCATCGAGCAGATGGCCGTCGATGCCGCGTCGTTCATCGACGCCCTCGGCCTGACCACCGTGGACCTGGTCGGCCACTCGATGGGCGGGCTGGTCGCGCAGGAGGTCGCCGTCCAGCGGCCGGACCTGACCCGCAAACTGGTCCTGGTCGGCACCGGCCCGCGTGGCGGCGTCGGCATCGGCGAATCGCCGCCGGAGATCAGCGCGCTGTTCGGCGTCAAGCTCCCCCGGCAGGAAGACATGTGGCTGCCGATTCTCTTCGCCCCGACCGAGACCAGCCAGAAGCTGGGCCGCGAGTACGTCGAGCGCATAGTGGCCCGCAAGGACCGCGACGTCTCCCCGTTCGGGGAGCAGGTCTACGCCGGCCAAGGCGCTGCAATCCACACCTATGGCACCACCAAGGACCCTGCGTACGCGATCTTGAAGAACATCAAGAACCCGGTTCTGGTGGTCAACGGCACCAACGACACGATCATCGCCACGATCAATTCGTACATCCTGCAGCAGTTCTTGCCGGACGCAGAGCTGATCATCTACCCGGACGCCAACCACGGGTCACACTTCCAGTACCCCGAGCGGTTCGTCACCCACACCAAGCTCTTCCTCGACAGCCAGGACGCACGACAGCCAGATGGCGAGCGAGGCCGCAGGGTCGAGGCGGTCACCGGGACGAGGTGACCGCCT
>JAODNL010000067.1 GCA_025465405.1 Pseudonocardiales bacterium
GTGACGTGGACCGTGAATGGGACCTCAGTCGGTTTTCCGGCGCGGCCGACGAGTCCCGGCAGCGTGTCGATGATCAACTCCACGGCGTCGGCGGCCACCGCCTCGGCCGGGTCCAGGACGACCAGCACGTCCCACGTGTGCAGCGCGTGCTCGGCGAGCCGCATTCGCAGAAGGCTGGCCAATGTCTGCTCGCCGCCGAACATGTCCAGCCGCCACTGCCGCCGCTCGTCGGCGGTGAGCGAGTCCAGCCGGTTCAGGAACGCGGCGTCGGCGGAGATCGCGTCCCTGGCTTGCTCCGCCGGACTCTTCGCGTTCCACCGATCCCAGATGGGCTGGATCTGCTCGATGCCCGGCGCCGCTGTCTCGCTCAGCCCGGCGTCCAGAAACAGACCGAAGATCTCCGCGCCCGAGCCGAGGTGTGATGCCACCTGGCCGATGGACCAATCGTCGTCGTACGACGGCCCGGCGACCTGCGTATCGGTCAGACCTTCGAGGGCCGCCACGAGGCGATCATGCGAACGGCGCAGGGCGGCGAGCGTCTCGTTCACTGTCGGGTGATCGGCAAGAGTCGTCATACAGGACGTCGCCTCCGCATGAACTAACCAGGGCATACTCCCCGGTTCTGTTCCCGACGCTAGCAGAACCGGGGACAGCACCCCGCTTCGGGATAAGCTCCCACCGTGGCCCGCGTGGAAGCCTCCGCTCCGGGGCTGCGCGCCGACGCTGCTCGTAACCGATGCGCGATCATCGAGGCCGCCGGCGAGCTGTACGGCCAGCATGGTCTCGACACGCCGTTCGACGACATCGCGCGGCACGCCGGCGTCGGCAACGCCACCCTCTACCGGCACTTCCCGACCCGCTGCGCCCTGCTCGCCGCGGTATTTGCCGACACCCTGGAGCGCGTCGTCGAAGCGGCCGAGCGAGCCCTCGCCATCCGTGACCCCTGGGACGGGTTCGCTGCCCACCTCACGTTCCTGTGCAACCTGCAGGCCACCAATCGCGGGCTGGCCGATCTGCTCATCACCGCCGTCACGGGCGCACCCGAGATCGAGCAACTTCGCAAGCGCGCCTACCGGGCTTTCGTCCGGTTGTCAGAACGCGCGAAAGCGAGCGGAAGCCTGCGCGCGGACTTCACACCCGAAGACCTCGTGCTGCTGCTCATGGCCAACGCCGGACTGGTGCACCGGACCGGCGACATCGCTCCAGTCGCATCCGAGCGATTCATCACTCTCGCCCTCGATGGGCTGCGCAAGGCGGCCGCTACCACAGGAACCTCCCCGCCCGGCGCCGCGGTGATGCGCCGGGCCATGCGCAAACGCGGCCAGGATCTCGGCTACACCTGACGCAGAAATCGCCCGCACACCAATTTGTCGATCCGCGGCGGTCGTGTTCGTCGAGACAGTATGGATCGATCAACAGAGAGGCGGACACCATGCAATTCCTGATGCTCGTATGCCGTGACACGGAGCCGGTTGAGCCATCCGCGGCCGGCGGCGACGTCGAAGAGTGGGTCTCGACCATGGACGGCCGCGGCCTCCGTGTGGCCGGCGACCGGCTCGCGCCCGAGCGCGAGGCGTCAGTGGTACGGGTTCGTAACGGCAAGAAGGTGGTGACGGACGGCCCCTTCTTGGAGACGAAGGAAGTGCTCGGCGGTTTCGACCTGCTCGAGTGCCGCGATATGGCCGAGGCGATCGAAGTCGCGGCCGCGCACCCGTTCGCCACGCAAGGGGTCCTCGAGATCCGGCCGGTCTGGACGGGCTGAGTTCGGCCTACCGGGTGGAGGCGGCGAGGCCGTGCGCTTGACCGATCTTGCCGGCCTCGACCCGGTTGCCGACGGCGAGTTTGCGCAGCACGTTTGAGACGTGCACGCTGACCGTCTTCTTGCTGATGAAGAGCGTTTCGCCGATCTCCCGGTCGCTGCTCCCGCTGGCGAGCTGCCCGAGGACCTCGACCTCGCGAGCCGTCAGTCCGAGATCGGCGGCGAGCTGCGTTGCAGGAGCAGGGCCAGCACTGTCGGCTGCGCCCAGGTCGAGTCGCGCGCGTTGCGCGAGGCTCTGGATACGAGCCGACAGCGGCCCCGCTCCGAGATCGCGGCTGAGGTGCCACGCCGTGGTCAGGCACACGGCGGCGCGCGCCCGCCCGGCTCGGCCTTCCAGCAGAGCTTCGGCTTCACGCCACTGGCAATAGGCCGCGCGGTACGGCTCGTGGGTGGCGGCCCACGCTCGTCCGGCCTCGGCCCAGAGTTCCGGGTCGGATCGTTGCAGCCGCGAGCGTTCGGCCGAGGACAGCGCGGCGAAGCCCAGCGTGCGTGGTGCCTGCGGTACGCCGCGGCCGACGCAGGCGACGACGGCGAACGTAATCGCGACAATTCGGGTCCAGCTCGCGAAATGATTGGGCGTGGCCTTCAACAACTGCGCTGCGACGTTGGACATGAGGACCCTCCTGTAGGTCCGGCCACTCTGGTGGTGGCGATGACCCACAGTGCGCGTGAGGAGGATGCGGCGACATCAGGAGTGCGCCTCAGATTCGCCCCGCGCGATACCTAGCTTTGCCCGGTCGACACCTAGCGCCGTCTGGGTTCGCGACTGGACTTGAAGTGCACTGCAACTTGTTTACTGGACGCATGGCCGAACTGATCCCTGCACACATCGAGTACCTTGCCAGCCAGCAACTGGGCCGGCTCGCCACGGCCGGTGCCGACCGGAAGCCGCACGTGGTGCCGACGTCATTCCGCTACAACCCCGAGCTCGGCACGGTAGACGTCGGCGGTCACCACGTCGCGACGACCAAGAAGTACCGGGATGTTCAGGCGAACGGGTGGGCAGCGATCGTCGTCGACGATCTCGTCTCGAGCGATCCATGGACGCCTCGCATGCTCGAGATCCGCGGCCGCGCCGAGGCGATCCCGACCGGTGGCGCGCACCTTGGTCCGGGATTCGGCGGTGCCTTCATCCGGATCCACCCTGAAAAGATCAACAGCTACGGCATTGCCTAACTGCTGCTCCTCACCCGATCAGCGTCGATGCGCGCATCGCGGTGGCGATGGTGCCGAGCAGTTCCGCGCGCGCACCCAGCTGCCCCGCGGTTACCTGCACGGTGTTCGCACTTGCCGGCTGCGCGTAGCGATCGATCGACTCCCGCACGCCGCCGACAAAGGGAGTGCCGCCCGCACCCAGCTCTCCGCCGAGCACGATGGCCGCGGGATTCAGGCAGTTCACGAGGTCGGCGACCACCCGTCCGATCGTGCGGCCGGCATCGGTGAGTACGCGCGCCGCTGACGAGTTGCGCGCCAGCTCAGCCAGTGGCGGCAGCAGATTCACGTCCATGTCCGAGCCGCTGGTCGACAGAACGTGCGCGAGCCGTTCGCGCACCGCACTGATCGACACGACTGTCTCGAGGCAGCCCCGGCTGCCGCACCGGCACCAGTTGGACGCGCCGGGGATGTGAGTGTGCCCGATCTCCCCCGCGATCCCCGTCGAGCCCCGGTAGGTCTGGCCGCCGAGCACGATGCCCGCACCGATTCCGTGCGAGGCCTTGATGTAGAGAAAGTCGTCGAAGCGGCGGGCCGCACCGAAGGCCCGCTCACCCTGCGCCCCCATGTCGGCGTCATTGCCGACGAGCACCGCACGACCCAGGCGCTGCTCCAACTCGGCGGCGGGATCGAGGTCGACCCAATCGGAGAGGATGGTCGGCGCGCTCACCACGTTGGTGCGCATGTCAAGCGGTCCCGGGATGCCCGCCGCGATGCCCATGACCTCGTCGAGGCGATGGCCGCTGCGGCGCAAAGCACGCTTGGCCAGGATGGCAGCGAGGTCGAGCGCGCGCTCGGGACAGTGGTCGACGTCCAGCTCTCCCGAGCACTCGGCGAGCACCTCGCCCCCACTCGTGGCGGCCGCGGCGGTGACGTGCGCGTGGCCGAGGTCGATGCCGAGCAAGACGCCGCGACGGCTGGACAGCCTGAGCACCGTTGCCGGCCGGCCACGCCCCCCGCTCGGCTCGTCCGTCATCGTCTCGACGATCAGACCGTCACTGAGCAAACCTGCGACGCACTCACCGACGGCGCTGCGTGAAAGGCCGGTAACGCGGCTCAGGTCCGCGCGGGTGGCCGAGCCCAGCTCGGTGATCGCGGTGAGCACGGGGTCACGCGTGCGCCTGCGCCGTGCTCCCACGTCCAGGGTCATGGCGGGACGATACCCGCTTTTTACCGCTCAACGGCGAAAGTACGACGAGTTTTTGACTCTTGACGGCGAATAACTGCGCGCATATGGTCCGATTTGCCGCATGCGTCCAACCAGTCGTGGATGCCGGTTAAGGAGCCCCCGGACATGTCGAAGATGACCAAGTCGAAGATCTCCCGGCGTCGATCGCGCCTCGCCCTGCTCGTTGTGGCGGTGGCGGCGAGCCTGGTCGCCATACCGGCTGTGGCGCCGGCGCACGCGCCGGTGGCGCGAGCAGCGGCGCCCGCATCGAGCGCCTGCCCGTGGGTGGGTTCCCACGCACCCACGAATGCCCGAGTGGCGCAGGTACTCGCAAAGATGACGCTGGACGAGAAGATCGTCATGGTCCACGGGGCCGCCGGCTCCGCGTACACCGGCTACATCCCGGGCGACGCACGCCTGTGCATCCCGGCGCTGAAGCTGCAGGACGGCCCGGTGGGCGTGCGGATGACCGACACCACGCAACTGCCATCGGCAGCGAACGTGGCAGCGACGTTCGACACCTCGATCGCCCAGTCCTACGGCAGCGTGATCGGCGCCGAGGACAAGACGAAGGGTGTCAACGTCGATCTCGGTCCGACGGTGAACATCGTGCGTGACCCTCGGTGGGGACGCGCGTTCGAGTCGTACAGCGAGGACCCCTACCTCACCGGCCAGATCGGCTCGGCGGACATCAACGGCATCCAGTCGCAGGGCGTCATGGCGCAGGTCAAGCACTTCGCCGTGTACAACCAGGAGACCAACCGCAACACGACCGCCGACAACGCGATAGTCGACGACCGGACGGTGCACGAGATCTACACGGCCGCCTTCGGCGCGATCGTGACGCAGTCGCACCCGTCGTCAGCGATGTGCTCGTACTCGGCCGTGAACGGCAACTTCGCCTGCGAGAACGCCTACCTCGACAACATCCTGAAGACCGAGTTCGGCTTCGACGGGTTCATCACCTCGGACTGGGGCGGCACGCACAGCACGGTCGCGTCGGCCAATGCGGGCATGGACATGGAGATGCCCGACGGCACGTACTTCGGCACGGCGCTCAAGCAGGCGGTGCAGAGCGGTCAGGTGGCGCAGAGCCGGGTCGACGACATGGTCACGCGGATCATGCGGGAGGAGTTCCGGTTCGGCCTGTTCGACCACGCGTCACCGGATAGCCCGAACGCCGTCGCGTCCACGCCGGCCCACGTGGCAACCGCTCGTACGGTTGCCGAGAACGGTGCGGTACTGCTCAAGAACAGCAACAACGCGCTGCCGCTGAACTCCAGCAGCACGCATTCGATCGCGGTGATCGGTGACGGCGCCGGTCCCGACACGATGAGCCACGGTGGTGGAAGCGCGGTGGTCGACGGCACCGGAACGGTGACGCCGTACGACGGCATCAAGGCGCGCGCCGGTTCCGGCACGACGGTGACGTATGCGCAAGGCAATCTGGGCAGCAGCGGTTACCCGACCGTCGACAGCAGCTACCTCACCCCGCCGTCCGGCACCGGACACGGGCTGCAGGGCCAGTACTACTCGAACACCACGCTGTCCGGCACACCCACGGCGACACAGACCGACCCGCAGGTGAAGTTCAACTGGAACGGCGCGTCGCCCGCGCCGGGCGTTGCCGGCACGAACTTCTCGACGAAGTGGACGGGCACGCTGACCCCGCCTACCACCGGCACGTACACCTTCGGGCTGACGAGCGACGACGGCAGCCGGCTGTTCATCAACGGCACGCAGGTGATCGACAACTGGCGCGACCAGGCGCCCAACACCCAGACCGCGCAGGTGTCGCTCACCGCGGGCGCGCCGGTGCAGATCGAGGTCGACTACTACCAGGGCGGCGGCGGGGCCGAGGTGAACCTGGGCTGGCTGCAGCCGAACAACGATCTGATCAGCCAGGCGGCCGCGCTCGCGGCGAAGTCCGACGTCGCGATCGTGTACGCCAACGACTTCGAGTCCGAGGGCAGCGACCTGGCCAACATCGACCTGCCGGGTAACCAGAACCAGCTGATCGACGCGGTGGCGGCGGCCAATCCGAACACGATCGTGGTGCTGAACACGGGGTCGGCCGTGACGATGCCGTGGCTGGACAAGGTCGCCGGCGTGTTCGAGGCGTGGTATCCGGGCCAGCAGTCGGGCAACGCGATCGCCGCCCTGCTCTACGGCGACGTCAACCCGTCCGGCAAGCTGCCGGTGACGTTCCCGACCTCGCTCAGCCAGGTGCCGGCCTCGACGCCGGCGCAGTGGACGGGCGTGAACGGGCAGGTGCAGTACTCCGAGGGGCTCAACGTCGGATATCGCTGGTACGACGCCAACCACGTGACGCCGCTCTTCCCATTCGGCTACGGCCTGTCCTACACCTCTTTCCGGTTCAGCGACCTGCACGTGTCCGCACCGAAGATGTCGGAGAGCGGGCGCGTCGAGGTAACCGCACGCGTGAGGAATACCGGCACGCGCGCGGGCGCGGAGGTCGCCCAGCTGTACCTCGACGACCCGGCCTCGACCGGCGAACCGCCGAGCCAGCTCAAGGGATTCCAGAAGGTGTTCCTGCAGCCGGGCCAGTCCAAGAGCGTGGAGTTCACGATCAGCTCGCACGACGCGTCGTACTGGAACAGCGCAGCGCACGGCTGGACCCTGGGCGCGGGCGCGTACACCCTGCACGTCGGTGATTCGTCACGGTCCCTACCGCTGTCCGGGACGTTCGCCGTGACCCGCACGAGCGGTCCGGAGATCACCACGGTTTCGGCTCCGGCGGTAGCTGTCCCCGGCTCGAGCGTGACGGTCACGACCACGTTCACCAACGGCGCGACGGTGCCGGTGCGGGACGCGGTCACGGGCCTGACTGTTCCCTCGGGCTGGAGCGCCATGGCCACCACGCCCGCCCGGTTCGCAGTCGTGTCGCCGGGACAAACGGTCAGCACGTCCTGGACGGTCGGCGTGCCGGCGGGTGCGAGCGGCGGCGCGGTGACGGTGTCGGCCAGCACCGTGTACTCAGGTCCGGACGCGCACCCGGCGACCAGCTCCACCACGGTGAACGTGGCGTACGCGAAGCTGTCCGACGCGTTCAACACGGTCGGCGTGACCGACGACTCGAACCCGACGATCGGCAACCTGGACGGCTCGGGCTACAGCTACTCGGCCCAGGCGCTCGCCTCTCAGGGCGTCACGCCTGGATCGACGCTCACCAGCGGCGGCGCGACGTTCACCTGGCCGGACGTGCCGGCCGGTCAGAACGACGTCGTCACTACCGCCGGGCAGGTCATTGCCGCGAGTGGATCGGGGACGTCGCTCTCGGTGCTCGGCACCGGCAACAACGGCGACGCGAGCGGCACCATCACGGTGACCTACACCGACGGCACCACCTCGCAGGCACCGCTGACGTTCGCCGACTGGTACAGCAACACGGCCGCAGCGGGCAGCACGCTCGTCGTCACCGCGCCGTACTGGAACCGGCCGGCCGGAAGCACCCAGCCGGCAATCCACCCGGTCAGCGTGTACGCCGCGAATCTGCCGATAACGTCCGGCAAGCAGCTCTCCTACCTCACCCTGCCGAGCAACTCGCGGCTGCACATATTCGCGACCGCGGTCGGGTGAGCGTCAAGCACGGACGCCGCGGCGCGGCGGACGGAACGACGGTGTGCGGCCGGAGATCGGTCGGTTTGCCTGTAGCAACAGGGGAAGCGTGCGCGCTGGGACGATAACCGACAGGACCACCACGCTGGTCGATCTGCGGATCGCATCCGATCGGTTCAGCTCCAGCAACAGTTCCTGCAACTCGTCATTGGACGCCGCCGCCAACCGGCACAGCACGTCGCCGGTACCTGTCGTGGCGTACGCCTCGATCACGCCGGGTAGCGATGCGAGCAGCTCGGTGACCTCGTCGAGGCGACCCTGGCTGATCTCCAGCGTCGCCAGCGCCTGCACCGGATAGCCGGCCGCGGCGAGGTCGATCTGCGGCCCGTAGCCGGTGATCACACCCGCATTCTGCATGCGCTCCATGCGGGCGGCGACCGTCGCGCGGGCCACACCCGCGAGCCGCGAGAGCTCCAGCACGCCCGCGCGCGGATGCTCCTCGAGCAACTGCACCAGGGTGACGTCCAGCGCATCAAGTTGGATCACATCGCGCTCCTGCTCCGGCTAGTCAATCTGATAAGCAAATATAGCGTTGAGCTGGTCTGGTTTGCCCATTGGGCCAGCTCTAGCACGCCCATTTGCGCAGTCCGTCTCGTCGTACTTCACTCGGAATCAGCATCTGTCACCCGAGGCCGGAGGACGCATGACCATCGAGCAGACCCTCACCGATCAGGAGCGGCTCGCCGACCTCAGTCTCGGCCAGCTCGAACAGCTCGTCGGGCTCGTCGAGTACGACTCGGCGAACGATCCGTTTCCGATCACCGGCTGGGACGCGCTGGTCTGGGTCGTCGGCAACGCCACCCAAACCGCCTTGTACTACCAGGCCGTCTACGGCATGGAGCTCGTCGCCTACGCCGGGCCGGCAACCGGGCAGCGTGACCACCACTCCTACGTCCTCAGCAGCGGCGCGGCTCGGTTCGTCATCAACGGCGCCGTCGAACCGACGAGCCCGCTCGCCGACGTGCACCGGGCACACGGCGACGGCATCGCCGACATCGCCTTGCAGGTCCCCGACGTCGACGCCTGCATCCGGCACGCGCGGTCGGCCGGCGCGGAGATCCTCGAGGATGCGCACGACCGGTCCGACGAGCACGGCACCGTGCGCCGGGCATCGATCGCGGCCTACGGGGACACCCGCCACACCCTGATCGACCGATCGCGGTACAGCGGCCCGTACCTGCCCGGTTACGTGGCGCGGACCTCGAGCGTGGTCAAGGCGGAGGACGCGCCGAAGCGGCTGTTCCAGGCCATCGACCACGTCGTCGGCAACGTCGAGCTCGGCAAGATGGATCAGTGGGTGGACTTCTACAACCGGGTCATGGGTTTCACGAACATGGCCGAGTTCATCGGCGATGACATCGCCACGGATTACTCAGCCCTGATGAGCAAGGTCGTCGCAAGCGGCAACCACCGGGTGAAGTTCCCGCTCAACGAACCTGCTGTCGGCAAGAAGAAGAGCCAGATCGACGAGTACCTGGAGTATTACGGCGGTCCTGGCCCGCAGCACGTGGCACTGGCGACGAACGACATCCTGCGCACGGTGGACGAGCTGCGGGCTCGCGGCGTCGAGTTCCTGGCCA
>JAODNL010000131.1 GCA_025465405.1 Pseudonocardiales bacterium
TACCAACACCCACCGACCCCACCAATCGCTACATCAACACCCACCAGCGGGCAGTACCACTCCCCCACCCCCCGACCGCTGACCCGACCACTGCGGCGAGACCGCCTCGGCGGCCTGCTCCACGAATACCTGCAGGTCGCATGACATGACGGGGTTCTCGGCACCCGAGGCGCCGTTGGGCGTCAGCTGCACGCATCGCGAGTGGGTCAGGACCTCGATTGCCGCATCGCCGTGCAACCTCGCTGCAACGGTTGCCGAGGCCCCCGCGGCTGCGGTGAGGTGAGTCCGCCTGGGCGCAGGTCGAGCGCGCCGTGTGCCACGTTGGCGATGACGGAGGAGCCTGGGTGCAGCACGGCGGACCGAACGGGCGGGTGCGTAGCTCGGCGCTGCCGATCGTGCCGGGCTCGTCGATCGGCGTTGTGGCCAACCCGATGTCCGGCCGTGACATCCGGCGGCTCGTCGGTCATGCGTCGGTCTTCCCGAACGCGGAGAAGGCCAGCATGGTGGTGCGGCTGATGGCCGCGGCCGGAGCGGTCGGCGTCGAGCGGATCCTGATGTCGACCGATTCCATGGGTGTCGCCGCCGGCGTTTCGCGGGCGCAGAATAGGCCAGGCTTTGGGCGGTGGCCCGAGCTGGACTTCGTGCAGCTCGAGGCCATCACCGGCACCGCGGACGACACCCGTGAGCTCGTTCGGATCATGCGCGAGCGCGGCGTCGGGGCGATCGTGCTGCTCGGCGGTGACGGAACCGCGCGCGCCGCGGCATCGGTGAGTGGCGATCTACCGCTGCTCCCGCTCTCCACCGGCACCAACAACTCCTTTCCAGAGATGTGGGAGGCGACGGTCGCCGGCAGCGCTGTGGGCCTGCTCGCGACCGGCCGCGTGATGCCGGAGGAGGCAACCCACAGCGCAAAGGTGCTGCACGTCCACGCCGGCCACACTCATGAGCTGGCGCTGGTCGACGTATGCGTGTCCACAGCGATGCACATCGGTTCCAAGGCTCTCTGGCAGCCAGCCACGCTGCGGGAGCTGTACTGCGCGTTCGCGGAGCCGCACGCGATCGGGCTGTCGAGCATCGCCGGCCTGTTGCATCCGAGCAGCCGTACTGACCCGGACGGAGTGGTCGTCCGCATGACTGATCCAACTGTCGCTCCGTACACCGTGTTCGCCCCGATCGCCCCCGGAGTCATCGCGCCGATCGGTGTGGAGGAAGCCGGCGTGCTTCTCGCCGGGGAGCCGCACGTGGTGGCGCTCGGCCGAGGCACCATCGCCGTCGACGGCGAACGCGAGATCGAGTTCGGCCCGGCCACACCGGTCACCGTCACCCTCGCGCACGACGGGCCGCGGGTGCTCGACGTGCGTGCGGTCCTCGCGGCTGCGTCCTCGCGGCGATTGCTGGTCTCCTCGTCACGTGAGCTCCACCGGCCGGTCCGGTGAGAGCACGCGCGGATTCGGATCACATGGCCGGGCAGCCGGTCATGATCGACGGAAGGATCGTGATGGCATGACCGGCACTGTGTCGAAACCGACAAGGTCCATTACCGCGAGCACTGACCTCAGTACCGATGGCCTGCTCACCGCGTATCGCACGATGCGAACAATCCGCGACTTCGAGGAGCGCGTGCACGACGAGTTCGCCGGCGGCGACATCCCCGGTTTTGTGCACCTCTATGCGGGCGAGGAAGCTTCGGCCGTCGGCGTGTGCAGCCACCTGGGCGAGAACGACGCCATCGCATCGACCCACCGCGGGCACGGCCATTGCATCGCCAAGGGCGTCGACATCAACGGCATGATGGCCGAGATCTACGGCAGGATCACCGGGTCCTGCCGCGGCAAGGGCGGCTCGATGCACATCGCCGACCTGTCCAAGGGGATGCTCGGCGCCAACGGCATCGTCGGCGGTGGCCCACCGCTGATCTGCGGACGCGCACTCGCGTCCAAGCACAAGGGCGACGGTGGTGTCGCGGTCGCGTTCTTCGGCGATGGCGCATCGAACCAGGGCACCACGCTCGAGTCCCTCAACCTGGCCAGCATCTGGAACTTGCCGGCGATCTTCGTGGCGGAGAACAACGGCTATGCCGAAGCCACGTCGTCGACATGGTCGGTCGCCACCGACGACATCGCCGATCGCGCCGCAGCGTTCGGCATGCCTGGCGTGATCGTCGACGGCTTCGACTTCTTCGCCGTGTACGAGGCGGCGGGCGAGGCCGTGGCCCGCGCTCGGGAGGGCGGTGGCCCGACGCTGATCGAGATGAAGTTCACCCGCTACTTCGGACACTTCGAGGGCGACCAGCAGCTCTACCGCGCAGACGAGGTCAAGAACGCCCGCGACAACCTCGACTGCCTCAAACGCTTCCGCTCCCGGGTGACCGCGGCCGAGCAGCTCACCGACGCGCAGCTGGACCAGATCGACACCGAGGTGGCCGCGGGCGTCGACGCGGCGGTCGTCGCGGCCAAGGCCGCGCCCAAGCCGGGTGCCGACGACCTGCTCACCGACGTCTACGTCTCGTACTGAGAGGGGACGGTTCCCATGGCACGCAGCATCACCTACCGCGAGGCGATCAACGAGGCGCTGGCCCAGGAGATGGAGCGCGACCAGCGCGTCATCGTGATGGGTGAGGACAACGCAGGCGGCACGGGCGCGCCGGGCGAGCAGGACGCCTGGGGCGGTGTCCTGGGTGTCACGAAGGGGCTCTACGGGAAGTTCCCCGGAAGGGTGCTCGACACCCCGATTTCGGAGTCGGCGTTCATCGGCGCCGCGATCGGCGCGGCCACCGGCGGGCTTCGGCCCGTCGCCGAGCTGATGTTCATCGACTTCATGGGCGTCTGCTTCGACCAGATCTTCAACCAGGCCGCGAAGTTCCGGTACATGTTTGGCGGCAAGGCGGTCACGCCCGTCGTCATCCGGACGATGTGGGGCGCGGGACTGCGCGCGGCGGCGCAGCACAGCCAGTCGCTCCTGCCGGTGTTCACCCACATCCCCGGCCTGAAGGTCGCGGCGCCGTCAAACCCGTACGACGCGAAGGGGCTGCTGATCCAGTCCATCCGCGATGACGACCCGGTGATCTTCGCTGAGCACAAGATGCTCTACGACGTCTCGGGCGAGGTGCCCGAGGAGAGCTATGCGATCCCGTTCGGCGAGGCCAACGTCGTGCGTGAGGGCGGCGACGTCACAATCGTCGCCATCGGGCGCATGGTGGGAATGGCGGAGAACGCTGCGGCGGAGCTGGCATCGTCGGGGATCGAGGCGGAGATCGTCGACCCGCGCACCACTAGTCCGCTGGATCTCGACACGATCATCGAGAGCGTCGAAAACACCG
>JAODNL010000184.1 GCA_025465405.1 Pseudonocardiales bacterium
CAGAGGCCGCGTCGTCCGACACCACCGCCGAGGCCGTCGCCGAAGCGCCCGAAACCCCCGCCGAGCCGGCGGAGTAGTTACCCACCACAGATAGCCGGCTCATCCGGCGAGACAGCTTTACAGAAAGGAAATGCCATCATGGCGAAGCTCAGCACCGACGAGCTGCTCGACACCTTCAAGGAGATGACCCTCCTCGAACTCAGCGACTTCGTGAAGCAGTTCGAGGAGACCTTCGACGTCACCGCCGCCGCGCCCGTCGCGGTTGCGGGCGTCGCCGCCCCCGCCGCTGGCGGTGGCGACAACGGTGCCGCCGCGGCCGAGGAGAAGGACGAGTTCGACGTCGCCCTCGAGGCCGCCGGCGACAAGAAGATCCAGGTCATCAAGGAGGTGCGCACGCTCACGAGCCTCGGTCTCAAGGAGGCCAAGGACCTCGTCGACGGCGCGCCGAAGCCGCTCCTGGAGAAGGTCAACAAGGAGGCCGCCGAGAAGGCCAAGGCCGCCCTCGAGGCCGCCGGCGCCACGGTCACCGTCAAGTAGTTCCGCACGATCCCGCGGGGCGGGCCGCTCATGCGGCCGGCCCCGCGGGCGTTGGCGTGGCGGCGGGCGAGTAGCTGTAGCTCAGAGCGCCAGCAGTTCGCCGAGCTCGGGTGACCAGGTGATCGCTCCGACCGGCTGGCCGGCGCCGAGCACGGGCACCGCCGACCATCGTCGTACGGTGTCCGAGTCGATGCCCCAGTAGCGCAGCGCCGCCGCCAGCAGCGGAGGCAACGCGCGGGCTGCACCGTCCTCCGTCTTCACGGCGAACGCCCGGCCGTCAGGAAGCGCCGCGCCCCACACCGCCTCGGCGCCGTCCTTGCACAGCAGGCCCTCGACGTCGGCCGTGAGCTCGGTCACGGCGCGACCGGTACCGCCGATCAGGCGTGGGTGCGCGCGCATCGCGTCGCGGACCAGTGCGGCCGGCGTGCCGGCGGCGGCCGTGGCGAGCGCGGCGAACCCGCGGGCCAGCCCGACCAGGCTGACCGCATGGGCTGGGGCACCGCATCCGTCGACGCCACTGGCCGCGATCGCCTCGCCGGTGACGTCCTCGATTGTCCTGCGGACCGCCCGTTGCAGTGGGTGGCCAGGCTCGCGGTACGTGCCGACGTCCCAGCCGTTCGACGCGCACGTCGCAAGCATCGCCGCGTGCTTTCCGGAGCAGTTGTGGCAGATCCGCTCCAGGCCGCCACCGGCGGCGACGTGCGCCAGCATCGCGTCGCGTCCCGACGGCAGGTCCGGCGGGCACTGCAGCGCCGCCTCGTCGAGGCCGGCGGCGCCCAGCATCGCCAGGACGCCAGCCAGGTGGACGTCCGCACCGTCGTGGCTGGCCGCGGCCAGGGCGAGCGCGCCGCCGCGGCCGGTGAAGCCATGCAGGACCATGGCCAGCGCCTGCAGCGGCTTCAGGCTGGAGCGAGCAAGGACCGGCCGCTCGGGAACGCCGGCCCTGAGCTGCACCGCCCCGCCCGGATCGAGCAGGACGAGGCTTCCCCGGTGCCGCGACTCCACGAACCCGTTGCGGCTCACGTCAAGGAGGACGGGTGGGCTGGGCTGCACGGAGGCGACGCTACTGGTCACCCTGCTAGTGGTCGCCCGGCACCTGGTGTAGTTCTCGCAACCGCTCGTCAGGGTCGGTCATCGCATCGGTTCCTCCTCCCGGCGCGCCGTTCTCAGCGCGGGCAGACGACCCGCCGAGCCAACGCATAGCGGCGCTACAGCTGCCTCTACGCCGCTGCGCGCCGTTTCGCCCGGACCTTGCGCGCGGGCGTCGGTAATGTGCGAGGCTATGGCGCCGCGGCGTTACCTACGGGTAGCGCTCTCGTTAAATCGGTGATGGTGCGGTGCACGCCGGCCCGGGTCATGCCGGGGGAATAGTCCGGAAGGGGCGTCTCGTGGGTGTCGAGGTTGCTGTCCACGACCTGACGAAATCCTTCGGCAAACAGATCATCTGGGGCGACGTCACCCTCACCCTTCCGCCCGGCGAAGTGTCCGTGATGCTCGGCCCGTCGGGCACCGGAAAATCGGTGTTCCTGAAGTCGCTGATCGGCCTGCTCAAGCCGGACAAGGGCTCGATCATGATCCGCGATGTCGACATCGCTCGATGCTCCGAGCACAAGCTGTACGAGACCCGGAAGCTCTTCGGCGTGCTGTTCCAGGACGGTGCCCTGTTCGGTTCGATGAACCTCTACGACAACATCGCTTTCCCGCTGCGCGAACACACCAGGAAGAGCGAAAAGGAGATCTCGAACATCGTCTTGGAGAAGCTCGAGATGGTGGGCCTCTCGGGCACTGAGAAGAAGCTCCCGGGTGAGATCTCCGGTGGCATGCGCAAGCGCGCCGGCCTGGCCCGGGCGCTCGTGCTGGATCCCGAGATCATCCTCTTCGACGAGCCCGACTCCGGCCTCGATCCGGTGCGCGTCGCATACCTGAACCAGTTGATCATCGATCTGAACGCGCAGACCGACGCCACGTTCCTCATCGTCACGCACGACATCGGCACCGCGCGCACGGTCCCGGACAACCTGGGGATGCTGTTCCGTCGCGAGCTGGTGATGTTCGGGCCGCGGGAGGTGCTGCTCACCAGCGAGGAGCCGGTGGTCAAGCAGTTCCTCAACGGCCGCCGCGAGGGTCCGATCGGTATGTCTGAGGAGAAGGACTCCGCGCAGGTCGCCGCCGAGCTCGCCTCGTTGGAGGGTGCGGCGCCGCCGCATCCGATGGCCGCGCCGAAGGGCGGCATCGGCGGTGGCGTCCCACCGCAGATCCAGCCCTCACCGGGCCTTCCCGAGCGCAAGGCCGCGGGACGGCGCCAGCAGCGGGTGCTGGACATGCTGCACACCTTGCCGCTGGCCGCGCAGGAAGCGATCCGGGCCGTCCTCGACCAAGAGCATCAGGAGGAGCTCGAAGCGCGCGAGGCATCGCGCGGCGCGTCCGCCCCGTCGTGGGACAGCGCGGCTACCCAGCACGTCTCCAGCGGGCAGGGCTGATGGCGAGTCTGTCGCCAACCGCGGGGGTAGCGCAGGCCGGTCGCCTGTTCGCGTTGTTCTTGGACGTCGGACGCCTCATGTTTCGGCGCCCGTTCCAGTTCCGCGAGTTCATCCAGCAGGCCTGGTTCGTCGCCAGCGTCACGATCGTGCCCACCGCCCTCGTCTCGATCCCGTTCGGCGCGGTCATCGCGCTCCAGATCGGCAGCCTGTCCCGGCAGGTCGGCGCCCAGTCGTTCACCGGCGCGGCCAGCGTCCTGGCGATCGTGCGGGAAGCGAGCCCCATCGTCGTCGCCCTGCTCATCGCCGGCGCGGCGGGCTCGGCAATCTGCGCCGATCTGGGCAGCCGCAAGATCCGCGACGAGATCGATGCCATGGAGGTTCTCGGCATCTCGCCGGTGCAGCGCCTGGTGGTGCCCCGTGTGTTCGCCTGCACGCTCGTCGCCGTGGCGCTCAACGGTCTGGTCTCGGTCGTCGGCGTGGCCGGCGGCTACTTCTTCAACGTGGTGCTCCAGGGCGGGACGCCCGGCGCGTACCTGGCCAGCTTCTCCGCGCTCGCCCAGATCCAGGACGTCTATACCGGCGAGCTGAAGGCGTTCGTGTTCGGCATCATCGCGGCCGTCGTCGCGTCCTACAAAGGACTCAACGCGGGCGGCGGTCCCAAGGGCGTCGGTGACGCCGTGAACCAGTCGGTCGTCATCAGCTTCCTGCTCCTGTTCTTCGTCAACTTCGTCATCACGGCCGTGTACTTCCAGGTCGTGCCGGCAAAGGGGTCGTGATGGCCACCGACGTCATCGCGAGCGCGCGCCGCGCGATCAACGCGCCACTGGGCGTGCTCGACGAGCTCGGCGACCAGATGGCGTTCTACGCGCGCGCGATCGCGTGGACCCCGCGCACGATGCGGCGCTACAAGAAGGAGACGCTGCGCCTGCTGTCGGAGGTCGCGTTCGGTAGCGGGGCGCTCGCGGTCATCGGCGGCACGGTCGGCGTCATCGCGTTCATGTCCTTCTTCACCGGTACCGAGGTCGGCCTACAGGGTTACGCGGCCCTGAACCAGCTCGGCCTCGGTCCGATCAGCGGCTTCGTGTCGGCGTTCTTCAACACCCGCGAGATCGCACCGCTGGTCGCCGGGCTCGCGCTGTCGGCGACGGTCGGGTGTGGCTTCACCGCTCAGCTCGGTGCGATGCGCATCAGCGAGGAGATCGACGCCCTCGAGGTCATGGCCGTGCCGAGCGTGCCCTACCTCGTCACGACGCGAATCATCGCCGGGTTCGTCGCCGTGATCCCGCTCTACGTCATCGGCCTGCTCTCGTCGTACATGTCCACCTACCTCATCGTCGTGTACTACGACCATGCGTCACCAGGCACGTACTCGCACTACTTCCATCTCTTCCTGCCACCTGGCGACGTCATCTGGTCCTTCTTCAAGGTGCTCGTGTTCGCCGTCATCGTCGTGCTGGTGCACTGCTACTACGGCTATACCGCGAAGGGTGGTCCGGCCGGAGTCGGCATCGCAGTCGGCAAGGCCGTGCGCACGACGATCGTCGCGATCAACGTGTTCGACCTCTTCCTGTCGCTCGCGATCTGGGGTTCCAACGTCAGCGTCAGGTTGGCGGGGTAGCGGCAATGGCCAGGGAGAGCTTCGCAACGATCGCGCGCCGGCGGCTGCTCGGGCTCACCTACATCGTCGTGATCGCCGGATTGGTCACGCTGTCGGTCGCCTTCTACAACAAGGCGTTCACCAAGGTTGTGCTCGTGACGTTGCGAACCGACCACACCGGCAACCAGCTGCTCACCGAATCGGATGTCAAGGAGCGCGGCATCATCGTGGGGTCGGTGCGCACGGTGAAGTCGCAGGGCGACGGCGCGGTGATCAAGCTTGCGCTCGACCCGTCCCGCGTCAAGCTGATCCCGAACAACGTCTCGGCGCAGATCCTGCCCAAGACGCTGTTCGGCGAGCAGTACGTCTCGTTGCAGCTGCCGACCCAACCGGGTCCGCCGATCAAGGGTGGCGACTCGATCGGCCAGGACCGCTCGAAGGTGGCCCTCGAGACACAGAAGGTCATCGGCGATCTGTTGCCGCTGCTGCAGGCCGTGAAACCCGCCGAGCTGAATGCCACGCTCACCGCCATGGCGACGGCGCTGCACGGGCGGGGAGCCAAGCTCGGCCAGACGCTTGTCGCGCTCGACACCTACCTGAAGAAGTTCAATCCGCAAGTGCCTCAGCTCGTCGACGATCTCAAGAAGCTCGGCGGGGTGTCGGTCAACCTCAACAACGCGGCGCCGGACCTGGTGGCGACGCTGGACAACCTGCAGACCTCCGTCCGGACAGTGATCGACAAGCAGGCCGCGCTCGACACGATCCTGTCGACGGCCGACAGCACGTCGAACATCATCTCGAGCTTCCTGAGCGACAACGAGCAACGACTGATCACGGTGGTCGGGACCTCGAACAAGATCTACCGGTTGCTCAACGCCTACACACCGGAATACAGCTGCATGCTCTCCGGACTCACCCAGCTGAGCACGCGAGCCAAGCTCGGCATCCAGCACAACCAGCTCCAGCTCAGCGCGCAGCTCTACGTCCCACCGAACAACGGCGGCAAGTACGTGCCCGGCAACGAGCCGAAGCTGGTCACCGGGCTCGGGCCGGACTGTTTCAGCCTGCCCGACCCGCCCGTGCCGTTCAAGGCGCCGGCCACCTTCCGCTGTGTCAACGACGGCGCCTCGTTCACGACCGACCCGTGCGCGCAGGCCGCGGCGACGAGCGGCTTCGACCAGCAGGCGATCGGCTCGCCGGCCGAGAACGCGCTGGTGAACAGCCTGATCGCCAGCAGCTACGGCACGACACCGGACAAGGTGCCGCCCGTCGCGACGATGCTCATCGCGCCGTCACTGCGCGGGGCGGCGGTGAAGGTCAAGTGAGGGGTCTGCTGGCACCGCTGATCAAGCTGATCGTCTTCCTGATCGTGACCGCCTTCGCCACGTACGTCCTCGGCGCGACGATCGCGAACACGAGCTACGGCTCGACGACGAGCTACAAGGCGATCTTCACCGACGTCGCCGGTCTCTCGGTCGGCGACGACGTGCGCATCGCGGGCGTGCGGGTCGGGTCCGTTTCCGGGATCAAGATCGTGGACCACGACCTGGCGCAGATCTCGTTCAGCGTCATCAAGAGCCGCACCCTGCCGAAGTCATCCCAGGCCCACCTGCGCTATCGCAACCTGGTGGGTCAGCGCTACCTCGACATCGAGCAGGGCGCCGGTGACGCCAACGACCTGCTGACGAAGGGCGGCACGATCCCGCAGAGCCAGACGTCCAACGCCGTTGACCTCACCGCGCTCTTCAACGGATTCCAACCGTTGTTCCAGGGACTCAACGCAACCCAGATCAATTCGCTGTCGACCGAGATCATCCAGGTATTACAAGGCGAAGGCGGCAGCCTCGAGCTGCTGCTGACCACCCTGGCCGACCTCACCAACGCGATCGCCGACAAGGACCAGGTGATCGGAAGCGTGATCGACAACCTGTCGTCGGTGCTCACCGCGGTGGGGAATCGCGATACCGAGCTGTCCAACCTGATCGTGCAGTTGCAGGGCTTCATCTCGGGGCTGTCGTCGGATCGGTTCACGATCGGCAACTCGATCGACAGCATCTACAACCTGGCCACGTCGACGGCTGGACTTCTCGGGCAGATCCGGGCGCCGCTCGCGAAGGACGTCACCGACCTGACCGCGCTCACCGCCAACCTCAACAAGAACAGTGCGACCGTGCAGAACTTCTTGCAGCAGCTGCCCGGCACGGTCGCAGCCCTGATCCGAACCGGCAGCTACGGCTCGTGGTTCAACTTCTACCTCTGCTCGATCAGCGCGGACGTCAAGCTGCCCACCGGCGGCGTGCTTCCTGTCCCGATCGCGCAGCCCCGCTCGACGGTCCAGCGGTGCCAGGGATGAGCGACGAGATGATCGTGCCGCTGGAGGAGCAGGCGCCCAACGCGCCCGTCAAGACGCGCCGGACAAACGTCGGTGGCAAGCCGTTCAGCTCCCGCAATCCAACGACGATCGGCGCGATCGGGCTGGTGATCATCCTGGTCATCCTCTGGGCGGCCTTCAACGCGTCGAAGCTGCCGATCATCGGCGGTGGCACCACCTACACGGCATACTTCACCGAAGACGCGAACCTCGGTCCGAGCGACGATGTGCGGATCGCCGGTGTGAAGGTCGGCACCGTCTCCTCGACTGCCCTCGACGGCAACCGGGTCCGGATCAGGTTCAAGGTCAAGCACGCGTTCATCGGCGACCAGAGCACGATCGCGATCAAGATCAAGACTCTGCTCGGTGCCAAGTACCTGGCGATCGACTCGCAGGGGACGAACAAGCAAGACCCGAAGGCTGCGATACCGACGTCTCGCACGACCTCCCCCTTCGACATCTATCCGGCTTTCACGGAGTTGACACAGACGGTCAACGCGATCGACACGAACAAGCTCGCGAAGGCGTTCGGTGTCCTGTCGAGCGACTTCTCCGGCACGCCGGCGACAGTCAAGCCCGTGCTCACCGGCCTGAGCCGACTCTCGAACACGATCGCGTCCCGCGACGCGGAGCTGCGCACGCTGCTGCAGAAGGCCAACAGCGTCACCGGTGTGCTCGCCCAGCGCGATCAGCAGTTGCAGCAGTTACTCAACGACGGCGGTCTGCTGCTCGACGAGCTCAACGCGCGGCGCGACGCGATCCATGCGCTGCTGCTGAACACGACGACGCTGGCAACCCAGCTCGAGGGCCTGGTCACCGACAACCAGAAGACGATCGGCCCGATGCTCGACAACCTGCACCAAGTGCTGGCGCTGCTGCAGGCGAACCAGGACAGCCTCGACCGCGGCCTGAAGCTGCTTGCACCGTTCTATCGAGTCTTCAGCAATGCGCTCGGCAACGGCCGCTGGTTCGACAACTACATCTGCAATCTCGGCGCCGGTGGGATCGCCGACATCCTGACGTTCGGAAACGGCAACGGGGGGTGTCAGTGATGCGGTTGTCACGCACGATGATCCGCGTCGTCGCCGGCGTGGTCGTTCTCGCAGTGGTGGCCGTCGTGGCCGTCTACGCGCTCTCGGGGAGCAGCAACCGGAAGGTCACCGCGTACTTCGCGTCCGGAGTTGGTGTCTATCCGGGTACCCCGGTGAAGGTCCTCGGCATCCAGGTCGGGTCGGTCACCAAGGTGACGCCGAACGGCGGCTCCGTGCGCATCGAGATGGCCTACAACCGGAAGTACCCGTTGCCGGCCGATGCGATCTCGGTGCTCGTCGCCAACTCGCTGGTCAGCGACCGGTACGTCCAGCTCGCGCCGGCCTACAGCGGCACTGGGCCGATCATGGCCGACGGGGCCAGCATCCCGTTGAGCCGCACCGCGTCGCCGGCCGAGCTCGACGACATCTACGGCGCGCTCAATCAGCTGTCGGTCGCTCTGGGCCCGAACGGGGCCAACAAGAACGGCGCGCTGTCGACGTTCGTCAACGTCGCCGCCGCGAACCTCAACGGAAACGGCACCGCGCTCAAGCAGAGCATCGAGAACCTGTCCAAGGCCGCGTTGACGCTCTCGAACGGGCGCTCGGACCTGTTCGGGACGGTCACGAACCTGCGGGTGTTCACCCAGGCGCTGTCGCAGAGCGACGCCCAGGTCCGGCACTTCGAGAACCAGCTGGCGCAGGTCGCTGGTGACCTCGCCGACGAGCGCGGCGACCTGGGGGCGGCGCTGCACAACCTCACCGTCGCGCTGCACGACGTGGCCACCTTCGTGCAGGCGAATGCCGGGAAGGTGCACACGGACATCGTCGGGCTCGAGGCGATCACCAAGATCCTGGTCAACGAACGGGCGGCCATCGACGAATCCCTGGCCGTCGGACCCGTGGCGCTGTCGAACCTGGCCCACGGGTACCAGGAGGCCACCGGCACCCTG
>JAODNL010000210.1 GCA_025465405.1 Pseudonocardiales bacterium
CCCGGCACGCGCTTGTAGACCGTGGCATTCATCTCCTGCAGGAAGGCGACGGCCTCGAGGTTCTCGCGACCGCCGTACACGTTCGGGGTCCACTCGCCGTCCTTGCGGGAGTAGTCGAGATAGAGCATCGACGCGACGGCGTCAACGCGGAGACCGTCGACGTGGAACTCCTCGAGCCAGAACACCGCGTTGGCCACCAGGAAGTTACGGACCTCACGGCGCCCGAAGTCGAACACGTACGTTCCCCAGTCGGGCTGCTCGCCGCGTCTCGGGTCACCGTGCTCGTACAGCGGCGTGCCGTCGAACCGCGCCAATGCCCACGCGTCCTTGGGGAAATGGGCCGGCACCCAGTCGACGATCACGCCGATACCGGCCTGGTGCAGCGTGTCGATCAGGTATCGCAGGTCGTCAGGTTTGCCGAACCGCGCGGACGGCGCGTAATACGACGACACCTGGTAGCCCCACGAGCCCCCGAACGGATGCTCGGCGACCGGCAGGAACTCGACGTGGGTGAATCCCGACTCGAGCACGTAGGAGACGAGCTGGTCGGCGAGCTCTCGGTAGCTCAGTCCCGCCTTCCACGAGCCGATGTGCACCTCGTAGATCGACATCGGGGCGGCGTGCCACGGGGTGCGGGCGCGCTGCTCGATCCATTCGGCGTCGGACCATTCGTAGCTAGGCGTGTAGACGACCGATGCGGTGGCCGGTGGAACCTCCGTCGCGAACGCCATCGGGTCGGCCTTGTCTCGCCACTCGCCGTCGGCTCCCAGCACCTGGAACTTGTACCGGCAGCCATCGCCGACGTCGGGAACGAACAGCTCCCACACGCCCGACGAGCCGAGCGAGCGCATCGGCAGCGCCCGCCCGGACCAGTAGTCGAAGTCACCGGTTACGCGCACGCCGCGCGCGTTCGGCGCCCACACCGCGAACGACGTTCCGGCTACCGGGCCGCCGGGCGTGTCGTACGAGCGGACGTGCGCGCCCAGCACCTCCCAGAGGTTCTCGTGGCGCCCCTCGCCGATCAGGTGCAGGTCGATGTCGCCGAGCGTCGGCAGCCAGCGGTACGGATCGTCGACCGTGTAGGACTCATCGCCGTACTCGACAAGCAGCCGGTAGTCGGTGGGCGCGCCGTCGATCACGCCCTCGAACAGGCCGGCGTCGTGGATACGCTGCATCGGCGCGCGCGCGTGCCCGACGACGATCTGCACGGATGTCGCCTCCGGGCGCAGCGTGCGGATGACTGTCTGATCGTTGCCTACGGGATGCGCGCCCAGGATGGCGTGCGGGTTGTGGTGCGCGCCGCCGATCAGGCGATCCAGTTCCTCTCCGAGCGGCGCGGTGACGGGCGGGGGCGTCTTGCGGCTCATGCCGGTCCTTCCGGATGGGCAAGCCGGGCGAGCGAGGCCAGGGGGATAGGCAGCCAGCTCGGCCGGTTGCGTGCTTCGTACACGGCTTCGTACACGGCTTTGTCCGCTTCGAACGCACGCAGCACCATCGCCTGGTCGCGCGGGTCGAAGCCGGCCGCCGCGGTGTAGCCGTCGCAGAACGCGTCACGGTTGCGCTGCGTCCATTCGGCGGCGCGGTAGGACAGTTGGGGGTCAAGCCCGTTCTCGATCACGCGGTGGTGTCCGGCGTACTCGAACGAGCGCAGCATGCCGGCGATGTCGCGCAGCGGCGAGTCGGGGTCGCGCCGCGCCGCCAGCTCGGCCATCGGCTCGCCCTCGAAGTCGATGATCACCCAACGATGCACTGTGCGAAGCGCCTGACCCAGGTGCAGGTCGCCGTGAATGCGCTGTAGCACGACTCCGCCGCGGGTCTCGCCGAACGAGTCGAATGCGTTGCGCAGGCCGTCGGCCAGCTCAGCGAGAGCGGGTACCACCGTGAGCGCGTGATCCAGCCTGGTGCGCATGGCGTCGGCTCCGGCCGCGAGGTCGGCCGCGGTGGCCGGCGTCACGCCGAAGGCACCAGCCAGGTCAGCGTGCGTCTCGGCGATCGCCTCACCCAACCGGTGTGCCTCGCCGGCGAAATCGCCGCCGGCCTCTTCCGCGTGGAGGTCCGCCTCGGCCATGAGGTCGCGGACGCTCGCCTTGGCCAGCTCCCAACCGTCGGTGGCTGTGGTCATGAACTCCTGGAGCATCGCCAGTGCGCACGGCTGCCCGTCGAGCTCGGTCTCGACCGATCCGAGCATGCGGGCAATGTGCCTGGCGCCCCGCTCGCCGAGCGCTGCATGGATCTCGATGTCCGGGTTGACGCCGGCCTGTAGCCGCCGGAACACCTTGAGGATCGCAAGATCGCCGTACATCAGCGAGGTGTTCGACTGCTCGGCGGTGATCACCAGGCTCGGCTCATCGACCGGGATGACGTCCGGGTCGACGTAGCGGGTGAACCGCAGCGCGCCGTCGTGCGAGGCCCGCCGCATGCCTTCCAGCCAGGCCGGCGTGACGTCCTTGTCGTGGAGCGCGTCGTAGATGTAGAGGGGCCCGTCGTCGCCGTCGATGGAGCCGAGGAGGACGTGATCGAGTGAGTCCGCCGGATTCGGATGCGCGACCAGCGGGAGCTGATACACCTCGGCACCCCCGTCGAAGTAGTCCACGCGCGCGGTCCAGAGTTCGACCGCCGGCGGGCTCCCGGACAGGACTGCGAGTGGGACCACCCGCACCGAAGCCGGGCGGCCCTTGCCCGCGAACCAGCGCTGCGTCGGCAGCCAGCGCTCGACGAGCGGCTGCAGGTGTTCATTGGCGATCACGCTGTCACCTCGGTCTGCGGTTCACTGGCCGCCGCCGGCTCACCGGTCAGCTGCGGGGCGCGCGGGATGCGCAGCCAGTAGAAGCCGTGACCGGCCAGTGTGAGCAGGTACGGAAGCTCACCGATCCGCGGGAAGTGCGTGCCGCCGAGCAGCTCGATCGGCTCGACGCCCTCCCACGGGCGTAGGTCCAGCTCGACCGGTTGCGGGAACCTCGACAAGTTGTTCACGCACAACACGATGTCGTCGCCGAACTCACGTACGAAACTCAGCACACTCGGATTGCTACCCCCGATGTCGGTGAACGTACCCAGACCGAACGCAGGATTTGCCTTGCGTAGTTGGATCATTCGGCGCGTCCAGTGCAAAAGCGACGACGTGTTGCGGGTCTGCGACTCAACGTTGGTCACCTGATAGCCGTAGATGGAGTCCATGTTGACCGGGAGGTACAGCCGGCCCGGGTCGCACGTCGAGAAGCCGGCGTTGCGGTCCGGTGTCCACTGCATCGGGGTACGGACGCCGTCCCTGTCGCCCAGCCAGATGTTGTCACCCATCCCGATCTCGTCGCCGTAGTAGAGGACCGGCGAACCGGGCAGCGAGAGCAGCAATGCGGTGAACAGCTCGATCTGGTTGATGTCGTTGTCGAGCAGCGGAGCGAGCCGGCGGCGGATGCCGATGTTGGCCTTCATCCGCGGGTCCTTCGCGTACTCCTCCCACATGTAGTCGCGTTCCTCGTCGGTGACCATCTCGAGGGTGAGCTCGTCGTGGTTGCGCAGGAAGATGCCCCACTGGCAGTTCTCCGGGATGGCCGGTGTCTGCGCCATGATCTCCGAGACCGGGTAGCGGGACTCGCGCCGCACGGCCATGAAGATGCGGGGCATGACCGGAAAGTGAAAGGCCATGTGGCACTCGTCACCGCCGGTGGCCGGGTCGCCGAAGTACTCGACGACGTCGGCCGGCCACTGGTTGGCTTCGGACAGCAAGACCCGATCGGGGTAGTCGCGGTCGATCTCCTTGCGGACTCGCTTGAGGAAGTCGTGGGTCTCGGGCAGGTTCTCGCCGTTCGTGCCGTCGCGGACGAACAGGTAGGGCACCGCGTCGAGGCGGAAGCCGTCGATACCGAGGTCGAGCCAGAACCGCAGCGCGTCGATGATCGCCTGCTGGACGCCGGGCGAGTCGAAGTTCAGGTCGGGTTGGTGGCTGAAGAAGCGGTGCCAGTAGTACTGCCGGCGCACGGGGTCGAACGTCCAGTTCGACGGCTCGGTGTCGACGAAGATGATCCGGGCGTCCGGAAAGCGGGTGTCGTCGTCGCTCCAGATGTAGAAGTCGCCGAACGGGCCCTCGGGGTCGCTGCGGGAGGCCTGGAACCACGGATGCTGGTCGGACGTGTGGTTCATGACGAAGTCGATGATCACGCGGATGCCGCGGACGTGGGCGGCGTCGAGAAACGCCTTGAAGTCCTCGATCGTCCCGAACTCGGGGAGCACGCCGGTGAAGTCGCTGACGTCGTAGCCGCCGTCGCGCAGCGGAGACGGGAAGAACGGCGGCAGCCACAGGCAGTCGACCCCCAGCCACTGCAGGTAGTCCAGCTTCTCGGCGAGGCCGCGCAGGTCGCCGGTGCCGTCGCCGTTGGAGTCCAAGAAGCCCCGGACCAGGACCTCGTAGAACACCGCCCGTTTGAACCAGTCGGGATCGTGCACGGTCAGCCCGCTCGTCGGAGCACTCTGCTGGGACGGAATGGTCACCGAACCTTCCTAGCAGGAATGGCGCTCGCGGTGCAGGCGTCGTCAGTGCGGATGCACAGCGAAGATGTGCGCGGGTTGGGCATGCGGATCCAGCCGGACGTAGTTGTGCTCGCCCCACTGGTACTCGGCGTCGGTGAGCAGATCATGCGCAGTGAAGCCGGAATCCCAGTCCATGCCGAGCGCCTCGAGGTCCAGCGTGACCGTGGCCTCCCGCATCTCGTGCGGGTTCACCGTGCATACGACCAGAACGGTGTCGCCGGTGTCCGGGTCGTGCTTGCTGAACGCGGTCAGCTCGTCGTTGTCGACATGGTGGAAGTGGAGGTTCCGAAGCTGGTGCAGCGCGGGATGCTCGCGCCTGATCCGGTTCAGCTTCGCGAGCAGCGGTGCGAGCGAGCGGCCGTCGGCGATGGCGGCGGCGTAGTCGCGCGGCCGCAGCTGGTATTTCTCGGAGTCCAGGTACTCCTCGCTGCCGGGCTTGGCGTTGAGATGCTCGTAGAGCTCATAGCCGGAGTACACGCCCCACGTCGGCGAGATCATCGACGCGAGCACGGCGCGGATCGCGAACGCCGCGGGGCCGCCGTGCACCAGGTAGTCGTGCAGGATGTCCGGCGTGTTGACGAAGAAGTTCGGCCGCATGTAGTGCGCCGCGTCGACCAGTTCCCGCGCGTAGGTCTCGATCTCGTCCTTGGTGTTGCGCCAGGTGAAGTAGGTATAGGACTGGTGGAAGCCGATCTTGGCGAGTTCGTGCATCATCGCCGGGCGGGTGAACGCCTCCGCGAGGAAGAGCACCTCCGGATGCGCCTTCCTGACCTCGGCGATCAGCCACTGCCAGAAGTTGATCGGTTTCGTGTGCGGGTTGTCGACGCGGAAGATCGTGACCCCCGCGGCGATCCAGTGCTCGAGCAGGCGCAGGCACTCGGCGTACAGCCCGGCCGGGTCGTTGTCGAAGTTGATCGGATAGATGTCCTGGTACTTCTTGGGCGGATTCTCGGCGTAGGCGATGGTGCCGTCCGGTTTGGTGGTGAACCATTCCGGGTGGCTCGTCACCCAGGGATGATCCGGCGCCGTCTGCAATGCGAAGTCCAGAGCAACCTCGAGGCCGAGCTCGCGCGCTCGCCGCACGAACGCGAGGAAGTCCGGCATCGTCCCGAGCTCGGGATGGATGGCGTCGTGGCCGCCGTCCCGGGATCCGATCGCCCACGGCGAGCCGACGTCCCACGACGCGGCGACGAGAGTGTTGTTCGGTCCCTTGCGGTTCACCTCGCCGATCGGGTGGATCGGCGGCAGGTACACGACGTCGAAGCCGAGCGACGCGACGTAATCCAGGTGTTCGGCGGAGTCCTTGAGCGTGCCGTGGCGGGCCGGACGGGCCGGATAGATCGGGTCGCCGGCGAGCTCGGCGCCGATCGAGCGGGGGAAGAACTCGTACCACGAGCCGTACAGCGCGCGAGGACGGTCGATCCAGAGCGGGTAGAACGGCGATCTGGTCACCATGTCGCGCAGCGGGCTTTCGGCGATCAGTCGTTGGAGGTAGGCGTCGAAGCCCGGAGCCACTCGATGGACGAGATCCAGCGTCGCGTCACGCAACGCCTTTCCCGCGGCGGTCGCACGCGGCCGCTCCGTCTTGGACAGGCTCTTGGCCAGCCGCTCGAACAGGCGAGCGCCGATCTCCAGGTCGTTGGCAAGGTCCTCGAGGCCCTGGCCGGCGTCGAGCTTCGCGGTGACGGCGTGGTGCCACGTGGCGAACGGGTCGCTCCACGCCTCGACGGAGAACGACCACATCCCGGGACGGTCGGTCACCACAGTGGCCTGCCATCGATCGGTGCCGATCGCGCCGGGCGCCATGCGCACCGGCGGCAATTTCCGGCCGTCCGGATCGCGCATCACGACGCTCGCGCCCACGGCGTCGTGGCCTTCGCGGAACACCGTCGCGGCGATCGGGACGTGCTCGCCGACCACGGCGCGTGCCGGGAATTCCGGGGCGACCGTCGAGCCGACGATCGGGGTGATGTCGGTGAGTCCGAATCGTCCAACCACGAGTGCACCGTACCCATGCGTCGCTGGCCGTAAGCCTTTCCGGGAGATGCTAGCGTCCATCGGGTGAAGGCTCTCCGACGGCTCACGGTGCGCGCGGCGTTTCCGCCAGAACTCATCAAAGTGGGCGAAATCGTCAAGAATCTGCGCTGGTCATGGCATCCGGACTCGATCGACCTGCTCGAGTCCGTCGATCCCGACCTGTGGCAGTCCTGCGGCCACGACCCGAGCCGGATGCTCGGCGCGGTCAGCGCGGAACGGCTCAGCCGGCTGGCCCGCGACCGGAAGTTCATCCGGCGCCTGGACGACATCCACGACGACCTCACCGACTATCTGACCCAGCCGCGCTGGTACCAGAACCAGCAGGCCGCGGATCCGTCACTGCCCCAGGCGATCGGCTACTTCTCGCCGGAGTTCGGCATCACCGAGGTCCTGCCGCAGTACTCCGGTGGCCTCGGCATCCTGGCCGGCGACCACCTCAAGGCGGCCAGCGACCTCGGCGTTCCGATCATCGGCGTGGGCCTGCTGTACCGGTCCGGGTACTTCCGGCAGTCGTTGTCACGCGACGGCTGGCAGCTGGAGCACTACCCGTCGCTGGACCCGCAAGGGCTCCCGATCAGGTTGCTGCACGACACCGAGGCCAACCCGGTCCGCCTCGCGCTCGCGCTGCCCGACAACCGCACGCTGTGGGCCCAGGTATGGGTGGCGCAGGTCGGCCGGGTCCCGCTGCTGATGCTCGACAGCGATATCGAGGAGAACGACGCCTCGGCCCGGCAGGTCACCGACCGGCTCTACGGCGGCGGCAAGGAGCACCGCCTCGAGCAGGAGCTGCTGCTGGGCATCGGCGGCGTGCGCGCGATCCGGGCCTATTGCGCCGCCACGGGCTCGCCGGCACCGCAGGTGTTCCACACGAACGAGGGGCATGCCGGATTCCTCGGGGTCGAGCGGATCCGCGAGCTCGTCGACCAGAGCGATCTCAGCTTCGACGAGGCGCTGCAGGCAGTGCGCGCGGGCACGGTGTTCACCACGCATACGCCGGTGCCCGCGGGCATCGACCGCTTCCCGCGCGAACTCGTCGCATCGCACCTGACCGGCATGCACGGCGTGCCCGTCGAGCGCGTTCTCGAACTGGGTTCCGAGCAGGATCCGGCGATCTTCAACATGGCGCACATGGGGCTGCGGCTCGGGCAGCGCGCGAACGGCGTCTCGCGCCTGCACGGCGCCGTCAGCCGGGAGATGTTCGCCGACCTGTGGCCCGGCTTCGACACCAGCGAGGTGCCGATCGGCTCGGTGACCAACGGGGTCCACGCGCCCACGTGGATGGCACGCGACACCCTCGAGATCGCGGAGCGCGAGGTGGGATCCGACGCGCTCGCGGCGGGAATCGGTTGGCAGGCAATCGACAAGGTCACCGACTCGGAGCTGTGGCGGGTGCGGCGCGAACTCCGCGAGCGCCTCGTCGGCGAGGTACGCCGCCGCGTGCACGACTCCTCCCTGCAGCGGGGCATGACCGAAGCTGAGCTGGGTTGGACGGCCACCGTCTTCGACCCTGAGGTGCTCACGATCGGCTTCGCCCGTCGCGTGCCGTCGTACAAGCGACTGACCCTCATGCTGCGCCACCCGGAACGGCTGCGCGCCCTGCTGCTCGACCCGCTGCGGCCGGTGCAGATCGTCATCGCGGGCAAGAGCCACCCGGCCGACGACGGTGGCAAGCAGCTGATCGCGCAGATGGTGAAGTTCGCCGACGACCCCGCCGTTCGGCACCGGATCACGTTCCTGCCCGACTACGACATCGGCATGGCCCGCTACCTGTACTGGGGCGTGGACGTCTGGCTGAACAACCCGCTGCGCCCGCTCGAGGCCTGCGGAACGTCCGGCATGAAAGCCGCTCTGAACGGCGCGTTGAACCTGTCGATCCGCGACGGCTGGTGGGACGAGTGGTACGACGGCGAGAACGGCTGGGCGATCCCGTCCGCCGACGGCGTCGCTGACCCCGAACGGCGGGACGACCTCGAGGCGACCGCGCTCTACGACCTCGTCGAGGCCCACGTCGCACCGCGCTTCTACGACCGCGATTCCGCGGGCCTGCCCACCCGGTGGGTGCAGATGGTGCGGCACACGTTGAAGTCGCTGGGGCCGAAGGTGCTCGCGACTCGCATGGTCAGCGACTACGTGCGGGGCTACTACGCGCCGGCCGCGGCATCTGCCGCGCGGATGTCGGCCGACAACTTCCGCGCCGCGCGCAGCCTGGCCCGGTGGCGGGCCGACGTGCTGCGCGCCTGGCCCGGTGTCGCGGTGCTGCACGTCGACTCCCAGCTGGCGGGTGAATCGCAGCTCGGTGGCGTGCTCACGCTGCGGGCCGAGGTCGCGTTGAACGGGCTGTCGACCGACGATGTCGACGTCGAGGCCGTCTACGGCGCGGTCGACACCGAGGACTCGCTGACCGACATCAGAACCGTGTCGCTGAAGGCCGTCGAGATGACCGATGGCACCAGTCGCTACGAGGGTGGCGTGCCGTTGCAGCGCACGGGCCCGTTCGGCTACACCGTTCGCGTGCTGCCCAAGAACGATCTGCTCGCGTCCCCGGCCGAGCTGGGCGTCGTCTCGTCGGCCTGACTCCGGTTCGATTCAGGTTGTCGTCGTCGCGTCCTGAACCTCGCAGGCAACGCCGCCGGCGATCACCTGCACCACCCGCAGGTCGTCGTCGAGCACCGCGAACTCGGCGGCGCGCCCGGCACTGATCGCGCCGCATTGGTCGTCGATGCCCAGCACCCGAGCCGGGTTGCCCGAGGCGGCCGCCGAGGCGACCTCGATCGACAGACCGCATTCGAGGACCGCGCGGCGCACGGCGTCGTCCATCGTGAGGGTGCTGCCGGCGAGCGAGCCGGTGGCGGCCAGCCGGGCCTCGCCGTTGCGCACTCGGACGTCCTGCCCGCCGAGGACGAACTCGCCGTCGCCGACACCGGCCGCGTCGATCGCGTCGGTGACGAGCACCAGATTCTGGCTCGTACGGGCGACGAGCGCGGTGATCGCCGGATGCACGTGCACGCCGTCGTTGATCACTTCGCAGGCGAGACCGCAGCCGAGCGCCGCGGCGATGACGCCCGGCTCGCGATGATGCAGGGGACGCATTCCGTTGAACAGGTGGGTGGCCAGCGTGGCGCCGGCCTCGATCGCTGCCCAGGCGTCGGCGTAGACCGCGTCGGTATGCCCGATGGCGGCCACAGCGCCCGCCGCGAGCACGTCCGGGATGAGGTCCAGCGCGCCGGGCAGTTCCGGCGCGATCGTGACGCTGCGCAGCGTGCCCCGTCCAGCGGCGGCGAGCCGAGCCAGGACGGCCCGGTCCGGCGTCAGCAGGTGCACGGGATTCTGCGCTCCGCAGCGAGCGTGCGACAGGAACGGGCCCTCGAGGTGCGCGCCGACGACATGTCCGGCCGGACCCGGGCCCGCGTCGACGAGATCGGCTACCCAGCCCAGCTGCTGGACGAGCGAGTCCACCGGAGCGGTGACGAGCGATATCAACGTGCGGGTGGTGCCGTGCGCGCGGTGAAACGCGACCGCCGCGGCCATATCGGCCGGCGAGGCGGTCGCGTCGAAGCCGCCGCCGCCGTGGACGTGCAGGTCGACGAATCCGGGCAGCAGCCAGGCACCGCCGAGGTCGACCAGGTCCGTACCGGCGGGCGGCCCGCCGCGGCCGACGTCGGTGATCCGGCCGGCCGCGGTCTCGACCCAGCCGTCCACGAGGACACCGCCGGGTGTGACGACGCGGGCACCGGCCAGGACGCGCGTCGCGGTCATCGCCGCTTCGGCGACATGAGGTTGGCGACGAAGGTGACCCGATCACCGCGATACCAGCTGGTCACCCACTCGATAGGTCGCTGGGACTGATCGAAGCTGTGCCGGCCGAGGACGAGCATCGGCGCTCCCGTGTCGGTGTTGAGCAGCGCGGCCTCGCGGGTGGACGCCGGCGCGGTCGAGATCGACTCCTCCGCGCTGACCGGGACCACGCCGTATACGCGCTCGAGCACGGCGTACAGCGAAGGCTCGCGCCGGATGTGCCGGGTGAGCTGCGGAAACCGCGCCGCCGACAGGTGCGACGTCTCGACGGCCATCGGGCGCTCGTCGGCGAGGCGCAGGCGCTCGATCTGGTAGACCGACGCGCCGATCTCGACGTCGAGGCGGCCGGCGACGTTCTCGTCGGCACGGATCCGCTCGGCGGCGATGAGCTGGGTCGAGGCGGTGAATCCGTTTGCCGCGGCCTGTTCGGTGAAGCTCGTGAGGTGCAGCGGCCACGTCATCTTCGGCTCGGCGACGTACGTGCCCGAGCCCTGCCGCCGCACCAGCCGTCCCTCGGCCACGAGTTCGAGCAGGGCCTGACGCACGGTGGTTCGCGACGTGCCGAGCTCCGCCGACAGCACCCGCTCGGTCGGGACGGGGCTGCCGGGAGCGAGGGATTCGATGCTGTCCAGCAGGTGCCGCTTGACCGTGTAGTACTTCGGTTCTCGGGGCGGCTGCGTGGCGGCGCTGGTCACCGGCGATCTCCTGGTCGGGGCTGAATGGTCCTCGAAGGTGCTTGGGTCGAGGATTTGTCTACACCATTGACAGGGGTCTAGTGAAGCATGCAGGATCGCAGTGGTCTAGTCCATTCTGAGATGGCGGCCCTGTCCTCCGACGCGAAAGTGGTGCTCTGTGAACGAGGACGCGCTGCGCAGAGACGCGCTCGGCGCCCTTCTGCTCGGCTTCCACGGATCTACTGTGCCGGGTTGGCTGGCCGATGCGCTGCAAGCGGGGCTCGGCGGGGTCGTGTTGTTCGGCTCGAATCTCGGCGACGGTTCGCGCGTCGGTGAGCTGTGCGGCGCGCTGCGCGCGGCCGCGGGTCGCGACGTCGTCATCGCACTCGACGAGGAGGGCGGCGACGTCACCCGGCTGGAGACGTCGCGGGGCAGCTCGTCTCCGGGCGCGGCCGCGCTGGGCTTTCTCGACGACCCGGCAGCGACCGAGCAGGTCTACGACGCCGTGGGCGCCCGGCTGGCCGCAGTCGGGGTGACGGCGAACCTGGCGCCGGTCGCCGACGTCAACAGCGACCCGCGCAACCCCGTGATCGGCGTGCGGTCGTTCGGAGCCGATCCGGCGCTGGTCGCCCGGCACGTCACGGCGGCGGTGCGCGGCATCCAGCGCAACGGGGTGGCGGCCTGCGTGAAGCACTTTCCGGGTCACGGCGACACCAACGCCGACTCGCACCACGGCGTGGCGACGATCACCCGATCGCGCCACGAACTCGATGCGCGTGAGCTGGTGCCGTTCCGCGCGGCGATCGACGGTGGCGTCCGCTGCGTGATGACCGGTCACCTTGCGGTACCTGCTCTTGACTCGACATTGACCACGGTCAGCCCGGTGATCACCTCTGATCTGCTTCGCACGTCGCTCGGTTTCGACGGCGTCGTCATGACCGATGCGCTCGAGATGCGGGCACTGTCGGATCAGATGGGGTTGGCCGAGGGCGTCGTGTGCTCGCTGGCGGCCGGCGCCGACGCCATCGAGACCGGCGCCGGGCAGTACCCCGATCTGGTCTCGGCGGTGCCGGACGCGGTGGTGCGGGCGGTTCGGGACGGGCGGCTCGCAGCGTCGCGGGTCGGGTCCGCGGCGGCGGCCACGGCCAGGCTGGTCACGACGGCGTCTGTCGAGGGCACGTCTGGTGGCGGCACGTCCGACGGCGGCACGTCTGGTGGCGGCACATCCGTCGACGGCGCGATGGCCGCCCGGTGCCTCGAGGTGATCGGCACGCTGCCGGTGCTGACCCAACCGTTGATCGTCGAGTGCCGCACCCCGAACGGGATGGCCACTGGCTCGCTCGAGTGGTCGTTCGCGCGGCAGCTGTCCTCGTTGTGTGGTGGCGAGGTCGTCAAGTGTGCCGACGATCCGTCGGCGCTTGCGGCTGCGGGTCGTCTGCACGGTGCAGTCGGAGGCGTGGTCGTCGTCGTGCGCGACCCGGTGCGCAATCCCTGGCAGAGGCGGATCCTGGAAGGGCTGGCCGCGGTGCCCGACGCCGTGGTCGTCGACGTCGGATGGCCGGCCGATCTGGACGGCCTGATCGCGGAGGGGGTCGCGGTGGTACGCACGCGGGGAATCGCGCCGGGGCTGCTGGCCGCGGCGGCGCATCGGATCGGGGTGCGTGCATGACAACGTCGGACGCCGCCCCCGGAGCTCTCATGGCGGCTGAGATCGCCGAGCAGCCGGTCGTGCTCGCGCGCCTGCTTGCCGACGGCCGGGCCGAGATCGCGCAGGTGCGTGCGGCGATCGAGGCGTACCGGCCCCGGTTCGTGCTGATCGCGGCGCGGGGGACGAGTGATCATGCGGCGCTCTACGCGAAGTATCTCGTCGAGGTGCGGTTGGAGCTGCCGGCCGGCCTGGCCTCGCCGTCGACGCTGACCGTCTACGGCGCGCGGCCGGATCTGACCGGCGTGCTGTTCCTTGCCGTGAGCCAGTCCGGCGGCTCGCCCGACCTGGTCGGCTCGCTCGAGGCGGCGCGGTCCTGTGGCGCGTTGACGGTCGCGATCACGAACAACCCGTCGTCCGCACTGGCTGCCGCGGCGGCACATCACGTCGATCTTCGCGCCGGGCTCGAGCGCGCGGTCGCCGCGACGAAGACCTACACCGCCGAGCTGCTCGCGCTGTACCTGTTGCTCACCGGCGGCGACGCCTCGGCGATTCCGGACGCTGCCGAGCGCACCCTGTCCGATGCTGCGCGTGCCTACGCCGCAGCCGAGCGCTATCGCTTCACGCAGCGCCTCGTCACCACGGCCCGCGGCTTCTCCTATCCGACGGCGCGTGAGGCGGCACTCAAGGTGATGGAGACGTCGTATCTGTCCGCACAGGCGTTCTCGGGCGCCGACCTGCTGCACGGTCCGCTCGCGATGATCGACCCGGAGCTCCCGGTGATCGCGGTGGTCTCGCCGGGCCGGGGCGCGGCGGCGATGGCGCCGGTCGTCGCGCGGCTGGTCGACGCCGGCGCGGACGTGCTGCGCGTCGGCGCGCCCGACGGCCTTCCCATGGCCTCGGACGGCATACCGGAGGAGCTGATGCCGATCCTGGAGATCCTGCCGCTCCAACAGCTCGCGTGGCGCCTTGCCCTGGACCGCGGCGGCGACCCGGACCGTCCTCGGGGTCTGTCGAAGGTGACGGAGACGTGGTGATGGAGGACGTCGACCGCCCGTCCCCGACGGGCGCGCCGCAGCTCGACCTGCTCGAGGCCGCGGAGATCGTCGAGCTGCTGCTTCGTGCGGAGGAGCGCGTGGTGCCCGCGGTGCGGGCAGCTACCCCGCGGATCGCCGCCGCCGCCGAGTTACTGGCCGGCTGCATCCGCTCCGGTGGCCGGGTCGTGCTCGTCGGCGCGGGAACATCGGGCCGGCTGGCGGTGTCAGAGGCCGGCGAACTGCCCGGCACATTCGGTCTGCCGCCGGCGCGGTTCATCGGCGTGATGGCCGGCGGCGGTCAGCACAGCCTGGCCGGCACGGACTACGACGAGGACGACGCGGACGCCGCGCGGCGGGACCTGGAGAAGGTCGGCCTGACGCCGGCGGACATCGTCATTGCCGTGGCGGCAAGCGGCCGCACGCCGTACACGCTGGCGGCGGCAGAGGCGGCACGCGCCGCGGGTGCTCAGGTGATCGCCGTTGTCAACGCGGCCGGCTCGCCGCTCGCCGCGCTCGCCTCAACCGCGGTGGAGGTTCCGGTCGGCGACGAGGTGCTGCGCGGCTCGACCCGGCTGACGGCGGGCACCGCCCAGAAGATCACGCTCAACGCGCTCACCACGATCGCCATGACACGTGCCGGGCGGGTCCACGGCGATCTGATGGTCGACGTCGTGGCCGCGAATGCAAAGCTCCGCGAGCGGTCGGCGGCCATCGTCGCCGAGATCGCGGGCAGCACGGTCGCGGCGGCCTGGGACGCGCTCGAGGCCTGCCGCTGGAACGGCCGCGCCGCGGTGCTGCACCTGAGCCTCGGGCTCGCGCCGGACGAGGCCGCCGCTCGTGCCGCTGCCCATGAGTCACTGCGCGCGGCGCTGCAGGCTCGCTGATGACGGCGCGGTGACACGCGGTCGCTTCCGTGCGCACGGCGGGCCGGCGGGCGCTGTCGCGGGCGTCACGGCGCGTGCTGTCGCGGGCGTGACGGCGGGTGCTGTCGCGGGCGTGACGGCGGGTGCGGTTGCGGGCGCGGTCAGCGGCGGGCCGTCCACGGCGTGGGCGCTGCTGCGGAGCGAAGATCCATTGGCAGCGGCCGTTGCGGCTGGATCGTTACTGCTGCCCCGCGAACTGCGGCGCCCACGGCTGCTCGTGGCGGCCGCGCTCGCTCACACCGCGCTGTCGCTCGGCTGGGCGGTCGCCATGAGTGCCGCGTGGCCACGTCGCCAGGAATCCGTCACTGCAGCGTGCGTGCGCGGGTGCGCCTACGGAGTGCTGATCGCGGCGGCCGACCTCGGTGCCGCTCATGCCAGCACGAACCGGCGCCTATCCGGTGTGCGCGCCTTGCCGGTAGGGCCGCAGATCGCCGACCACGTCGCCTACGGCGCGGTGGTCGGCGCGCTGCTGCATCGGCGTCAGACGAGGTCGATGGCGTCGGCGATCGAGTCGAGCACGCGGCCCGGGCGGTAGGGGTATCGCTCGACGTCAGCCGGATGGGTCGAACCGCTGAGCACGAGGATGGTGTCCAACCCGGCCTCGATGCCCGCGATGATGTCGGTGTCCATGCGGTCGCCGACCATCATCGTGTTCTCGGAGTGCGCCTCGATCCTGTTCAATGCGCTGCGGAACATCATCGGGTTGGGCTTGCCGACGAAATACGGGTCGGAGCCGGTGGCTTTGGTGATCAGCGCGGCAACAGATCCGGTCGCGGGCATCGGCCCTTCGGCCGAGGGGCCGGTGACGTCGGGATTCGTGGCGATGAACCGCGCACCCGCGCCGATCAGCCGGATCGCCTTGGTGATCGCCTCGAAGGAGTAGGTCCGCGTCTCGCCGAGAACGACGAAGTCGGGATCGGTGTCGGTCAGCGTGTAGCCGATCTCGTGCAGCGCCGTCGTGAGCCCGGCTTCGCCGATGACGTACGCCGAGCCGTGTGGCAACTGGTCGTCCAAGAACACGGCGGTGGCCAGTGCCGACGTCCAGATGGCTTCTTCGGGCACCAGCAGGCCGGATCGCAGCAGCCGAGCAGCCAGATCGCGAGGCGTGAAGATCGAGTTGTTGGTGAGCACAAGGAAACGCCGTTCGCGGTCTACCAGCCGTTGCAGGAACTCCGCCGCGCCCGGCAGGGCGTGTTCCTCGCGCACCAGCACGCCGTCCATGTCGGTGAGCCAGCACTCGGCGGGCTGCCGCATCGGATCTCCTCCGTCCTGTGGCTTGCATCGACAAGTCTGGCAGGGCAGGAGGATTCGCGGTCGGCCGGTCGAGCCGCGGTGTCCGGTGTCCGGTGACGCCGCGGTGTCCGGTGACGCCGCGGTGTCCGGCGACGCCACGGTGTCCGGTCGAGCCGCGCGCCGCAGGTTCGGGCACCGGCTCGACCGGACGGCAGATGGGTTCAGTGCCCAGGACCCTGGCCGGCCGGCGCCGGGTCACCGGTGCCCATGCCGGTCTCGACCTTGGTGACGTTGAGACTCTTGTCGAACTTGACGGTGACCTGCGAGCCGTCGGCCTTGGTCATGTGCGCTTCGTACACACCGTCGCCGGCATCGCTCTCGATCCGGTAGACGGTGCCGCCGGGAACGGCCTTCAACGCCGCTGCCTTCAGGGTCGCGGTGACGCTCGCGCTCAGCGACTTCTCGTCGCTGCGGACGGGCGTGGAGCCGCCGTGACCCTTGGGGGCGCTCGATCCGTTCGGTGCGGCGGGCGCGCTGGACCCGGTGTAGGCCGCGGGTGTACCGGACGTCGTGGACGTCGATGCCGCACTGGCGCCCATGGCGGTGGCACCGATCGCGCCGGCGGCAATGCCCGCGCCGACGAGGGCAATCTTCAGCCCGGGCCTGGTGCGCTTGCGCGAGTCGTGCATGTCATCGGTCATGTGGCTGTCTCCTTGGGACGGTCGCCGCGGCGACGGATGGTGGGCTGCGCCGCTCTTCGGCGCGCACCAACCCTGCGGTGCGGCAACTCATCCCGACCGCATGACAGCGTCAAATCGGCCCTAAATCCGGATGAGAGCCGTCGGGCGCTCGTCCGTCGCCTGGAGCGAGTCCTCCCGCATCACCGGCGGCGGCGGAGACCATCGCCCGGGCCGAGGGACCGACCCACCCGCAGGCGCTGGTGCGGATGGCCGAGATTGCGCTCACCGTTCTGGACGACAGCAGTATCCCGCCGCAATCGTTGCGGGGTACGGAACGCGCCGCGATCGTCATCCACCTCGACGCCGCGGCCCTACCCGCCGTCGATGAGCTCACCGCGTCGTGCGACCAGGCGGAGGTGCGCTCACGTGAGTGCGCTTTCACCGCTCCAGGTTTCGCCGTGCGTGCGTCACGGAATCCGGTCGCCTCTTGCGGCTGGGTCAATCTGGCGAAATCCTGAACTCCATGAGGAACAGATGCCGGTGACCCCCAAGCCCATTACAGGTTCCACCCAGATCCCGACGCCGCGAGTCACCTTGCGGAGTTACCTCTCGACGCAGCATCTCTACGCTGCCCGGTACGCGGCAGAGGCCGCGCAAGCGGTCGAGCAAGAGGATCACGCGGATCCCGTTGCATCGTTCATTCGGCACCGGGGCCACGTCATGAGTGCCGTGACCGAGTCCATAGCGTTCCTTGAGGCCGCGATCAACGAGATCTTCCAGGACGCCGCCGACGGTGATCATTCGTACGTCGGG
>JAODNL010000312.1 GCA_025465405.1 Pseudonocardiales bacterium
CTGCAAATTCGTCCGGATTTGGGCTATCGCCTTGCGGGACTCTGTCGGCCGACGGTTCCGGATCCGGGCAGGTGGAGTCGATGTCTGCGCAGTGGCGCCCCAGGACACCGATCAGGGAGGATGACACGCGAACGCGACCCCTGTTCGTGATCAAAGGCTTCGACACCTTGATCATCAGGAGTCGCGTCCACGACTTCCAGTCGGGCCATTCGGTCGCTGCTCGATCTACGGGGTGAACCGCTCATCACGTCACCTGAGAGCGCATCCGCCGGCCTTCACGCACCTACCGGCACGCTGAGGACGTCTGCTCACACTCGTCCTACCTCAGTACCATGGACGGGCTTGGGGCTTTGCGAGCGGTTCACTCCGAGTGCGTCCGCGGCGCAGGGTCTATCCCAGCTGAGGAGCGGAGCGCCAAGGCATTGTCTGCCGCCAGTGAGGCGTTGAGGTCTTGGATCGTCCGTCGCGTTCCCACCCTGTGCAGTGACTCCAGCGTCGACCGGTAACTCTCTGCGAAGCCGGGATTACGAGCCAGCGCGCCGAAAAGCGTCTCGTTCCCGATGAAGGCGAGCGGGTCGTCACGTTGCCGACGGGCACGGGCCATCAGCTCGTCGCGCAGGGCGTCTTGCATGTCGATGGGAGCGCCGTTCTCGTCGGTGCCTTCTGAATAGCGCGCCCAGCAGGCGACGACCGCCGCGGATCTGGCGAATTCCCGTCCGTTAGCGAGGTTGTCGTTGATGACGGGCAGCAGCCATTTGGGGATGCGGTCGGAGGTGAAGGCGCACAGGCGGGCGATGGTGTCGCGGACGAAGGGGTTGGCGAAGCGTTCGAGGAGGCCGTGGATGTAGGCGTCGAGATCGATGCCGGGGACGGGTTTGAGGGTGAGGGCGGCTTCGTGGGTCATGTAGCCGAGAAGGAATTCGGCAAGCGCCGGGTCGCGGGCCGCTTCGTGTACGTAGGTGTGGCCGGCCAGGTGTCCGGCGTAGGCGATGGCCTGGTGGCCGGCGTTCAGGAGGCGCAACTTCATCAGCTCGTAGGGTTCGACGTCGTCGGTGAGCTGGACGCCGGCGGCTTCCCACGGGGGTCGTCCAGCGGGGAAGGTGTCCTCCAGCACCCATTGTGTGAAGGGCTCGCAGACCACGGGCCAGGCGTCGTCGATGCCGTAGTCGTCGGCGAGTTCCGTGATGTCGCCGGCGGTGGTAATCGGGGTGATGCGGTCGACCATCGAGTTGGGGAAGGCGACCTCGTTTCGGACCCGCTCTCCCAGCTCGGCGTCGAGGATTGCGGCGAACGCCGAGAATGCCGTCCGGGCGACGTCTCCGTTGGACTGGATGTTGTCGCACGACATGATCGTGAACGGCATGCGTCCCGCTTCCCAGCGGCGGCGCAGCGCCTCGATGACGTAACCGAAGACGGTGCGCGGCGCCCGGCCGGGCTCACGACGGAGATCCTGGGCGACGTCGGGGGCGTTGGGGTCGAACCGGCCGGTGACAGGGTCGAGGTTGTAGCCGCCTTCGGTGATGGTGAGCGACACGATGCGCGTGCGCTCGTCGACCAGGACGTCCAGCACGTCGTCCGACTGTTGGGGTGCGTAGAGGTAGCGCACGATCGATCCGATCACACGTGCTTCCCGTCTCCCGTCCGTCGCCCGGGTGACGAGGGTGTAGAGGTTGTCCTGCCGCGACAGCACGTCGGACATCACCTGGTCGGTCGGCATCAGGCCGATGCCGCAGATACCCCAGTCGAATCCCTCGCCCTTGTTGAGCAGGCGATCGAGGTACATCGCCTGGTGCGAACGGTGGAATCCGCCGACACCGAAGTGAGCAATGCCCACGGCTACTTGGGAGCGGTCGTACGTCGGCTTCGCGACCTGCTTGTCGATGCCGCCCAACGATCCGGAATGCAATTGTACGATCTTCATTTTCCTCGGCTCTCGTTCAGTGCAGGACGTAGCCGCCGTCGATGACCACAACCGACCCGGTCATGAACGACGAGGCGTCCGAGGCCAGGTAGACGACGCTCGGTGCGATCTCCTCCGGAAGCGCGTACCTCTTCATCGGCGCGTCCTCGATCCAGTGCTGCCGGAATTGCGGCTCGTCGACCGCGGCCATGTCTGTCTTGACATATCCGGGGGCGAGAGCATTGACCCGGATGTTGTACGGGGCCCACTCAGCCGCCAGCGACTTGGTGAGCTGGTGGACGGCCGCCTTCGACGCGTTGTAGGAGGGCTGCCACTGCGGCCGATTCACGATGATCGAACTGATCGATCCGACGTTGACGATGCTGCCGCCGCCCGTGTCCTTCATGTACGCGCCGGTCACCCGGCACATACGCCACAGCGAGCGCACGTTGAGATCAAGGACGAGGTCCCATTCCTCGTCGGGGATTTCCAGCGCGGGCCGGTGAATTGCGATGCCGGCGTTGTTGACCAGGATGTCGAGCCCGCCCAGGCGTTCCACAGCTCCCGCCAGGGCTTGTGCGGGGCCGTCGTCCAAGACAACGTCGACTTCGAATGCCTGCGTCCTCACGCCGGCCGCCGCCAGTGCGGCGACTGCGGAAGCGTTACGCTCCGCGTCCCGCGCTACGAACGCGACATCGGCGCCGGCTTCGGCCAGGCCCCGGACGAACGCCAGCCCGAGGCCGCGGTTCCCACCGGTGACCAGAGCGCGTTTCCCGGCCAGGGAAAAGGTGTCGAGTACGGACATCGTTGTTCTCTCCAAGATATGCGGACAGGCGCGAGCAGGGCGGGTGCAGGGCCGGTCGCGGGGGGCCCCTACCGCCGGAGCAGATCGCGCCATATCCGGCTGCTGCCTTGGCCACTGTTCGGCGCACCGTTCTTATGATCGGATCCGCCGCGCGAAGCGGCTGATGAAGACGTTCAGCAGAGCGGCGAGCAGCAACAAGCCACCGAGGGCGAACAGTTGTAGTTTGCTGGACTGTTCGTTGTTGAACAGCAGCAGGAT
>JAODNL010000375.1 GCA_025465405.1 Pseudonocardiales bacterium
CGTGTACTCGTTCTTCAGCGCCTGGATGAGGTCCTCGATCGCCAGCGTCGAGATCGGGTCCAGCGCCGAGCACGGCTCGTCCATCAAGAGCACCTGTGGCTCGACGGCGATCGCCCGCGCGATGCACAGTCGCTGCTGCTGGCCACCCGACAGCCCGGCGCCAGGCTTGTTCAGGCGGTCCTTGACCTCTTCCCAGAGGTTCGCCGCGCGCAGTGACTTCTCGACGACGTTGTCGAGCTCGGCCTTCTTGATGCGCCCGCTCTGCAGCTTCAGGCCGGCGACGACGTTGTCGTGGATGGACATGGTCGGGAACGGGTTCGGCCGCTGGAACACCATGCCTATCGTGCGGCGCACGTCCACCGGATCGACCGACGGGTTGTAGATGTCGTCACCGTCGAGCAGCACGTGCCCCTCGACGCGGGCACCGGCAATGACCTCGTGCATCCGGTTCAGCGTGCGGAGCACGGTCGACTTGCCGCAGCCGGACGGGCCGATGAACGCGGTGACGCTGCTGGGCGCGATCGTGAGGCTGACGTCGCTGACCGCGAGGAACTTGCTGTAGTAGATATTCAGGTCTTTGGCGTCGATGCGCTTGGCCATGGCTACCGGTTCTCCTCGCTGGCGGTCAGTTGGCGACCTTGTTGAACCGGCCGACGAGCCGGGCGATCAGGTTGAGGGCCATCACGATGATGACCAGGGTCAGCGCCGTGCCCCAGAGCCGGTCCGGCGCATAGTTGTGGATCAGCACGCGGTTTCCGTTGGCGTCCAGGCCGTAGGCCTTGTTGCCGCTGCCCAGGTTGGTGAACTGGTCGTTGATCATGCCGGGGAGCGAGCCCTGAAAACCCGAGAACAGATTCGTGTTCAGCCCGCTCGCGTAGCCCACCAGGATGAGCAGCGGCGCGGTCTCTCCGGCGACTCGGGCGATACCGAGCACGATGCCCGTGATGAGGCCGCTGAATGCCGTCGGCATGACGACGCGCAGGATCGTCTTCCACTTCCGCACGCCGAGTGCGTAGGACGCCTCGCGGAGCTCGTTCGGAACGAGCTTGAGCATCTCCTCGGTGGTCCGGACGATGACCGGCAGCATGAGCATGACCAGCGCGAGCGACACCAGCCACGCGGCCCGCTGGCCGTGGAGTGTCGTGATGAAGACCGCGTAGATGAACAGGGCCGCCACGATGGACGGGATGCCGGTGAGGATGTCCACCATGAACGACGTCACGCGCGACAGCGCGCCGCGGCCGTACTCGACGAGATAGACACCGACCAGCAGGCCGATCGGCACGGAGATCACCGTGCAGAGCGCGACCTGTTCCAGGGTGCCGATGATCGCGTGGTACGCGCCGCCGCCCGGGTCGCGATAGCCGATCCCGCGCTCGGTGCCCGTCCACCAGCTGCTCTTCACGATCACGTGCCAGCCGCGGGAGATCACGGTCCAGAGCAGCCACACCAGCGGCACGAGGGCGACCAGGAAGCAGAGCGTGATGACCGTGGTGGCGACGCCGTTCTTGATCTTGCGGCGCCCACGGCCGGGTGAGGCGAGAGACGCACCCGGCCCTCGTTCAACGACTGCCGTGGTCATGAGAACTCCCTGCGCCGGTTGACGATCCACCGCGCCGCGGCGTTGACGACGAAGGTCAGCACGAACAGCACCAGACCGGCCGCGATGTAGGCACCGGTCTGCGTCGGCGTGCTGAACTCCTGGGCATTGTTCGCGATCTTGGACGCGAACGTCTCGCCGCCATAGAAGATCGAGAAGCTGAACGGTCCCGCCGACGGCTTGGACAGGATCAAGTAGAGGGCGATCGTCTCGCCGAGCGCGCGACCGAGGCCCAGCATGGCGCCGCTGATGACGCCGGGGCGGCCGTACGGGAGAACGGCCATGCGCACCATCTCCCACTTCGTCGCGCCGAGCGCCCAAGCGGCCTCGATGTTCGTGCGCGGAGTGCGTTCGAAGACGTCACGCGAGATCGCGGTGACGATCGGCAGGATCATGATGGCCAGCACGACGCCGCCGTCGAAGATCGTGCCGGTGGTGTAGCCCTTGTTCTTGAAGATGGGTATCCCGCTCAGGTGATAGAGCGCGCGCTGCACGGGCTCGAGCTTCGGGGCCAGCACGATGATGCCCCAGATGCCGTACACGATCGACGGGATGGCCGCGAGCAGGTCGATCACGTAGGCGACCGGTCGGGCCAGCCGTCGCGGAGCGTAGTGCGTGATGAACAGCGCGATCCCGATGGAGATCGGCACCGCGATCGCCATAGCCAGGATCGAGATGATCACCGTTACCCAGAGCAGGTCCACGATGCCGAAGCGGTGCCCGGCGACGTCCCAGTCGCGCGACGTGAGGAAGTTGACCTTGTCATCGCCGAGCGCCGGCACCGCCTTGATCACCAGGAACACCGCGACGAGCGCGACGAGGATGATCACGAATCCGCTGGCGCCGGAGGCAAGTCCGGCGAAGATGCGATCGGCGAACTGCTTCTTGCCTCCGGCCGCGACCGAGCCCGCGCCGAGGACCGGGCTCTTCTCGAGCGTGCTGACGCCGAGCGGCTGCGCCGAACCGACGACGGCGCTGGCCGGGCGATCGATCGGCGGCGCCGTCGGGTCGTCGCCGAGGCTGTCGCCGCCGGCACCGCGAGGGACCACGGACTCGCCCGCGATCGACGGCGGGGATAGAGGGGGTTCGTCCTTGTTCACGGTCAGCCGCGGCCCTGTCGCTCCGGTGCTCGTCGGATCTGTCATGCGTCGCCTGCTCCGCTAGCGAACGAGGCCCGCCGGGCCTCGGGACAGGCTATCCGTCCCGAGGCCCGACGGGTTACCAGTCGGCTCCGTCGTCCGGCCCGTCAGCTGATGCCGGCGATGGACTGCGTGACCTTCGACTGCAGGTCACTTGGCAGCGGCGCGTACCCGAGGCCCGGCAGCGCGGCCTGTCCACCAGTGGCGGTGTAGCTCAGGAAGCTCTTCACCAGCTTGCCCTTCGCCGCGTCGGTGTACTTCGAGCAGGCGATCTCGTACGTCACCAGGATGATCGGGTAGGCCCCGGCCGCCTTGGTGGCGTAGTCGAGCTTGAGGGTGAGGTCGCCGCCGGTACCGGTCACCTTCGCCGAGCTGAGCGCGGCGCTGGCCGTGTCCTTCGACAGCTTGACCGGGCCGCCGCCGTTGTCGACCGCGGCGACGGACAGGTTGTCCTGCACCGCGAAGGAGTACTCGACATAACCGATCGAACCCTCGGTGGTCGAGATCGCCTGCGCGACACCCTGCGACTTCGCCTTGCCCTGGCCGACCCAACCGGACTTCGACGAGTCCTTGTCCGGCGTCGCGGTGAAGACGGTGGGGGCGGTGGCCTTGAGGTACTTCTCGAAGTTCTGCGTCGTGCCCGACGAGTCGGACCGGAAGAACACGGTGATCTTGGTGGCCGGCAGGTTGGCGCTGGAATTCAGTGCCTTGATCGCCGGGTCGTTCCACGTCGAGATCTTGCCGGCGAAGATCTTGGCGATCACGTCGGGGGTCATCGTCAGCGTGTCGACGCCGTTGACCTTGAACGCCACGCCGATCGGGCCCACGACCATCGGCAGGTCGTATGCCGGGGCGCCGCACCGCTTCTGGGCGGCCGCGACCTCACCCTTGGTCGGGTCCAGCGCCGAGTCCGAGCCGCCGAAGTCGACCTGACCGGCGTTGAAGTTCTTGACGCCCGCACCCGAACCGGTCGGGTTGTAGTTGATCGTCGCCCCGCCGCACTTCTTCTGGTAGTCGTTGATCCACTGGGTCATGGCGTTGGTCTGCGCGGTCGAACCCTCGGCGTTCAGCGTGCCGGTGGCGCAGTCGACGGTGCTGCTCGACGAACTGCCCGTAGTGCTCGCGCCGCCCGCGGGGGTCGTGCTGCTGCTCCCGCTGTTCTTGGTCGACGAGCACGCGGCCAGTGCGACCACGCCCGCGATGAGTCCGGCGATGACGCCGGCTCGGTACAGCTTCACGGTGGAATCCCCTTCGTCAATGACTCTGTCGAACGGGACGCTAGGAGGATGAGGTGGCGTCTCGGGGTGGCGAAGGTGAACGACCGGTGAATGCCGAGCCGTCCTTACATGACGGCCTGTTGTGACGCAGGTGACTGGAAGCTGAACTACGGCGTGGCGTCCGGGATGTCCGGTACCGCCCCGGCCGTCCACTGGACATCTGTGTCGTAGGTGTGGAAACCGAAGCGCTCGTACAGCCGCATGGCCGATCCGTTCGACTCGTCGACGTAGAGCAGCACCTCGGAGCAGCCTCGTTCGGTGAGATGCCGCAGCCCGCGCACGAGCAGCGCCGGGCCGAGGCCGAGGCCCTGGGCGGCGGGATCGACGCCCAGCACGTACACCTCGCCCACGCCGTCGCCATGGATCTTGGTCCAGTGGAAGCCGATCACCGTCCCGTCCCTCTCGGCCAGCAGAAACCCGGCCGGGTCGAACCACGGCTCCGCTTCGCGCGCCGCAAGGTCGGCCTCGGTCCAGCGACCCTGTTCGGCGTGCGTGGCGAAGGCGGCGGCGTTGACGCGCAACCACGCCTGCTCGTCGACGCCGGGCACGAAGTCACGGATTGTGACGCCGCCGGCAAGCGGGACGTCCGGCAGCGCGTCGAGGAGGCTGCGGCGGAGCTGGTGCAGCACGCGGGTGCGGCGGAAGCCGCGGGCCTCGAGCAACGGCCCGACCGGACTGAGGCGCCCGTGCGACCAGACGAGTTGCGCCTCGTCGCCGAGCACGTCCAGCAGCTCGGCCACCGATCCGGCGTCGCCGACGACCTCGACGGAGGTGCCGTCGAGCTGGGCGTAGCCACGCAGCTCTGCGCCCTCGCGGGCAACGACGTGGCGCGCCGCATCGGACTGGAGTTGGGTCAGTGCCTGGTCAGAGAGCGGCGGCTGCCCGTCGCGGGACTCGACCGCGTCGGCAAGTGCCTGCACCTCGCCGCC
>JAODNL010000378.1 GCA_025465405.1 Pseudonocardiales bacterium
ACGAGGACACCGAGCACCACCCAGGGCAGCGGTATGCCGAGAACGCGGAGCTGCGCGAAGCGCGCCGACAGCGCACCGACCATTGCCGTGCCGACAAGTAGCAGAGCGACCGTCGTGCACACGACGACCGCGAGACGTCGTTGGCTGCGGATGAGCGAGGACATGTAGACCTCGCCGAGCACGGTCTGCTCGTCGATCTCACGGCTCACGGGTCGGTGCGGGACGCGGCGCGTCGCCTCGGTGCGCGGATGCGTTATCCGCACCCTCTTGACCGGCGGCTGTTCCGTGGTCATGACGCCCCCAGGCGGTCCCGCAGGGCGCGGGTATGGCGGCGGCTGACCGGCAACTCGACGTCGCCGAGATGCACGGTGCAGTGGCCGTCGACCACACGCATCTCGTCGACGTGCGCCAGCGCGACGAGCGTGCTGCGGTGAATGCGCACGAAGCCCACGTCCGACCAGCGTTCTTCGAGCACCGACAGCGGCGTTCGCAGCAGATGACTGCCCGTCGCGGTGTGCAGGCGCGCGTAGTCGCCGTGCGCCTCCACATACCGGACCTGCGAGCGGCGGACGAAGCGCGTTACCCCGGCGAGCTCGACCGGGATCGTCTCGTCCTCGGCGTCGGTGTCCGGCGACCCGGCCGTGACCACGCGCCGCACCGCCTCGGCCAGCCGGTCGGCTCGCACCGGCTTCATGACGTAGTCGGTTGCCTGTAGCTCGAAGGCGTCCACGGCATGATCGTCGTACGCGGTGACGAACACGATCTGCGGCCGGTCGGTGAACCGGCTGACGACGCGCGCCAGCTCCATCCCGTCGAGGCCCGGCATCTTGATGTCGCAGAAGACGACGTCGAAGCGTTCCTCGTTCAGGTACTTCAGGGCCTGCCCGGCGTTCGGCGCGGCCCGCACGATGTCGACGCGGCTGTCGTCGCCCAGCAGGAAGGCGAGCTCCTCCCGGGCCGGCGCCTCGTCGTCGACGACCAGCACGCGCAGCGCAACGGAATCGCTGCCCGCCGCGCCGCCGGTCATGCTCCGGAGGCTACCTCCGAGCGGGCGTCGCGGTCGGCCGATCGCGTTGATCAACAGCGCCGAACGGTCGCCCGAGCAGCCAAGATCCGCTGTTGATCACCGAGTGGACCGCGCATATGGGTAGGTTCGGTGCAACGACGATCCGACCCAGCGTGGAGTTGAGACGATGGCCAAGCGACGCAAGCAATCCGAACTCGCCAAAGCGGCGGCCGTGACAACCGATCTGGTCGGGTCCGCGGCGACGGCGACGACCGATCTGGTCGGGTCCGCGGCGGAGACGATAACCGCCGGCGTCGAGGCGGTCGCGGCGCGCGGACGCGCAGCCCGCAAGGCCGCCCGAGCCGAGGCGGAGCGACGCCGCCAGGCGATCCGCGCCGAGGCCGAACGAAGCCGCAAGGCCGCCAAGAAGAAAGAGAAGAAGGCGAAGAAGCGCGCCGGCAAGGTACTGGAGGACGCCAAGGCCGACGCCCAGTACCGAGCCGACGCGCTGGCGGCGGCGGTGTCCGGCAAGCCGAAGCACCGGCGCAAGCGTCGCCTTCTGGCATTGCTCGGCATCGCCGGCGCCGCGGCGCTCGCCGTGAAGCGCGGGCAGCGCGCCAGCGCGCCGAAGTAGCCGCGCCGAACCAGCCGCGCCGAACGAGCTCAGCGGCGCGAACCGGTCGCCTCGGCATGCACGCCTGGCGCGAACTTCGGCACCCGGAAGCTCACCTTCGTGCCGGCGCTCGGGGCCGTCTCGACGACGAGCCCGTACTGGTCGCCGAATACCTGTCGAAGGCGGGCATCCACATTGCCCAGCCCGACCGAGCTCCGGCCGTCGTCGGTGATCCCGCCGCGCTCGAGCGCCGCGAGAATGACGTCAGGGCTTGCGCCCGCACCGTCGTCCTCGACCGTGATCACCGCGTCGGAGCCGTCGTCGACCGCGGTTATCGACACCGTCACTCCGGAGGCATGCCCCTCCAGCCCGTGCCGCACCGCGTTCTCGACGAGTGGCTGCACCACCAGGAACGGAATGGCGATCGGCAGCACTTCGGGAGCCACCCGGAGCGAGACGCGTAGCCGCTCGCCGAAGCGCGCCTGCTCCAGAACGAGGTAGCGCTCGGTGTTGCGGAGCTCGTCGGCGAGGGTCGTGTACTCGCCGCCGCGACGCAGCGCGTAGCGCGTGAAATCCGCGAATTCCAGCAGCAGGTCGCGCGCCCGGTCCGGGTCGGTTCGCGTGAACGACGCGATTGCGGTGAGCGAGTTGTAGATGAAATGCGGGCTGATCTGCGCTCGCAACGCCCGCAGCTCGGCGGCCATCAGCTGGGTGCGCTGCGCGTCCGCGCTGGCCAGCTCGACCTGACCGGACACCCAGCGGGCAACCTCCTCGACCGCGCGCACCAGCATCGCCGATGTCTCGCGGCTGTACGCCACGAGCGCGCCGACCACCGCGTCGCCGTCGACCAGCGGGCTGGCCACAGCAGCCCTGACCGGGCAGTCCGGCGCGCCGCAGGACACGTCGCGCGGTCCGAGCACGGACGTCGTCCCGGTATCCAGGACGCGAGCCACGTGCGTGATCGCGTCCGCCGCGTGGTTGTGCGATACCCCGTCCACCGCGAGCGTGCGGGACCGATCCGTGAGCGCGACGGCTGCGGCACCGAGCAGCGTGCGAAGATGCCTGACCGCGCGTTCGGCTCCTGGCTCGGTGAGACCCGCTCGCAGGCTCGGCGCGGCGAGACTTGCCGTGTGCAGCGTGTCGAACGTCGCCCGGTCGGCGGACGTGCCCAGGTCGCGCCGGCGGTACAGCGCGTAACCCACGACCGCGAGCAGGGCCACGATCACCGCGGCGCCGAGGATCGGGATCGGGTCCACGGTCGGCCTACCGGGTCGAATGGGTGGCCGCGAACAACGCTCGCAACCGGCGCATCACGTCGACGGCGCGCTCGCCGTCGAGTCGCTGGACGGCGTAGATCGCCAGCGTTTCGTCGGCAGGGAGTACCAGGCGCGCGAACCGCACCTTGCTCGGAAACTCGACCGCGACGACGAGATCCCACGGCACCGTCCGCCAGCCGCCGAGGAACGAGCGCAGCCGAACCGCCGTGGCGTCCGCGCGCAGCCGCGGCCGCGTGAGCATCAGGAACAGCCCGCCCAGGATCAGGCCCAGCACTCCGGTTCCGATCTGGTCCTTGACGCCGAACTGGGCGCCGGCGTTCGCGTGGGGCATCACGACGGCCGTGACGAGGAAGATCAGGAAGATCGTTGCCCCGGCGATGTAGCCGATGCGAGACATCACCACCGGCCGGGCGATGACCTCCTCGGTACTCGTCACGGCGCTCACAGCCGGCAGGCGTGGATGTCGGTGACGATGATGCCGCGCGCGCCGAGCTCCCAGAGCTGATCCATGACCGTGTGCGTCTCCTTACGCCTGACCATCGACCGTACGGCTGACCATCCTCGTTCATGCAGCGGCGACACGGTCGGCGACTCGATGCCGGGCGTGATCGCGACCGCCTTCTCGACGAGGTCGTCACTGATGTCGTAGTCCATCAGCACGTATTGCCGAGCGATGATCACGCCCTGCAGGCGTCGCACGAGCTGCTCGACCTGTGCGGTCGGCGGAGTGCCGTCGCGCCGGATCAGCACTGCTTGGCTCGTGAGCAACGGGTCGCCGAAGATCTCCAAGCCGGCATTGCGCAGCGTCGTCCCCGTCGAGACGACATCGGC
>JAODNL010000391.1 GCA_025465405.1 Pseudonocardiales bacterium
CGTGTACGTCCTACTGCAGAGGTCTTTCGCGAGAGGGGTCATGTCCGGCGCAATCAGGGAATAGGCGGCGATCGATCGCGCGAAGACGGCAGGTCTGTCATGTCGAAGGAACATAACCAGAGAGGCAAGCATCAGCATGGAGAAGAATTCCGAGCCGACGGTTCTGCGGTACGCCGATCTCGAGCGGCGCACGTGGGGCGACGAGCAGACCGGTCGGTTGTCGGACTGGTTCTACGCCGACGACGTCGACATGAACCTGAACATCGTCGGGATGGCGCCGAACGGGTCGGCGCTGAACTCTCCGGCCAACCCGACGGTGTTCGGTGCTGACGAGCTGTTCTACGTCCTCGAGGGAATGATGGTGCAGTCCAACCCGGTGACCGGCGAGGTCTTCGTGGTCAAGCCCGGCGAGGCCATCTTCTTCCGGAAGGACACCTGGCACTACCAGTGGAACTACAGCAACACGCAACTGCGGATGCTCGAGTTCTTCCAGCCGGCACCGAAGAACGGCACCGGTGGAAGTTATGCCCGGTCGCAGCCGCCGATGGAGAACGCGCCCAAGCAGGGGCAGGACGAGCTGCTGGGGAACTGGCCGATGGCGCGGGACGCCGAACGCGAGAAGAGCGCCTGGCTGATCCGCGAGGACGACATCCTCTGGAGGATGGAAGGAACCGTCCGCGGCCGCGAGATCCTCGTTGGGATCCTGGCCAGCACCGAGCATCTGACGGCTGGCAAGATGACGTTCTTGGCGGGGCAGCGCAGCTGCGACTACGTGCACAACGGCGAGAAGGTGCTCTTCGTGGAGAACGGCAACCTGCACGTCGAATTCACGGGCACGAAGAAATGGGTGGAGCTGGACGCGTTCGACGGCTTACGCATTCCGTCCGGCGTAAAGCACTCCTTCTACAACATGAGTCACGAGCCGGCCGCCTGTATCTTCAGCGTCGCGGGTGACTATCGGCCCGGCTGCGTGAACTGACGACGACACAGGCCCGGACCTACGTGCTGAGCGAACGGTCGCGTTCGCCCGAGGGCGCGCTCTTCGGCGCCGTCGACTGGGGTGGCACGTGGGTACGGGTCGCCCTTGTCGCGGGCGACCAGATCATCCACCGCGAGCGACTGCCCCGACCGGAGTCCTTGCCGGAGCAGTACGCCACGATCGCGCTGCTCGTGCGGCGCTGCGAGGCCGCGGTAGGTCGGCGCCCCACGAGCGTGGGGATCGCGGTCGCCGGAGTCGTCCAGCAGCAGGCGGTCATGACGGCGATCAACCTCGGCATAAGTGAACGGACCGAGGTAGCGACGGCGCTGGCGGCCGAGCTGGACTGCCCGGTGTTCGTCGCGAACGACACGCAGTCGGCCGCCGTCTGGCTGACTGATCGCTGGCGGCAGGACACCACTGCCGTGCTCAGTATGGGCACCGGCATAGGCGGAGCCGTGATCGACCGGGGACGACTTGTCTCCGGTCGCGGGGCCGCGGGCGACTTCGGGCACATGGTCCTCGACGTCGACGGGCCCCGGTGCCCGTGCGGGGGCGTCGGCTGTTTCGAGATGCTCGTGTCCGGGAAGGTGCTCAGTGCCGCGGCCGAGGAGCTGGCCGCGACCGGACAGAGTGCGTATCTGCTGGAGCGATTCCGGGCGGCGGGATCGCTGCACGCCGGAGATCTGCAGGACGCCTCCGACGCCGGCGACACCGCGTCGCAGGTGACGCTCGCGCACGCAGCGTCGGTGTTCGCGGTCGGCATTCGCAACATCGTCGCGACCGTGGATCCGGCGCGGGTTGCGTTGGCCGGAAGGTTGCTGTCCGGAGACGTGACGTTCGGCGTGATGGTGCGGCAGAGCTGGGACCGCCTGCGCCCGAGCTGGTGTTCGACACCTTTGGTTCACGTGCCCGATGACGGGGACGCCACCTTGCTCGGTGCCGCCCGGCTGGCCGCCCGTGAGTTCTTCGGCTGAGCCCCGAGAAGCACGATCAAGCCCGTGACGAGTACGGCGACGACGGTGAGCACGAAGCCGATCGCACCGAGGCCAGCACGCTGCACGCCGAGACCGACGGCACCGGAGACGAACGCCGAGCCAAGGCTGGCCGCGCTCAGCTGCCAGCCGATGACCCGTGGTGCCGCGGCGTGACCGACGCGGCCCGGTGTCAGGCTCGTGAGCAGAGGCAGCACCGGCCCAGTACCCGCGGCGACAAGGACTAGTCCGACGACGCTCCACATCGCGGTTGGGGACCACCAGAACACGGCGCAGCCGACAACGCCCGCTCCGCATCCGATGATCATCCATGACGTCGCGGCCCGGGCTCCCCAGATGCCGACGGACAGGCGCGAGGTCGTCAAAGCTGTCCAGTAGGCGAAGACGCAGAAGCTGGCGACGCCGGCCGTTTGGTGGAGGGAGTCGGTGAGGTACGTCGCGGCCCACGCTCCGGCGGCGATCTCCAGTCCGCTGACGAGGAAGAAGACCGCGAGTCCGAGGACAAGCGGTCCGCGGCGCTCGGCGGCGCTCGTCGCGTGGTCGACCGGCTCGGTCGGCTCGGCCGGCATCGACAGGGATCGCCGAGCACCGGAGCCCAGCCAGCCGGCGAGCACCGCCACCTGAGCCACGACAAGGGTGAGGTAGGAAGCTCGCCAGGAGCTGGCCGAAATACACACGGCCACGACGAGCGGTGCGCCCGCGGCGCCGGCGCCGTAGCAGGCGTGCAGAAGGCCCATGAGGCGGCCGTTGCCGGCCATCGACACGATGCTGCTCAGCGCCGAGTCGACGAGTCCGCCGCATGCGCCGAGCAGCGCCATGCCGACCAACGCGGTCCAGAACCCATGGCCGAGCCCGGCTGCGAGAGCTCCCAGCACCGCGCCGGCGGACGCGGAGATCACCGCGACCGAGGCGCCGTAGCGGCGTACCAGCGCACCGCTCGTCAACGTCATGATGAAGAAAGCACACGTGCCGGCGAGCAGCAGGATCGACAGCGCACTCACCGGCTGGTGATGGCTGCGGCGCATTGCGGGCCACGCGACGCCGAGCATCCCGTCCGGCAGGCCGAGGACGAAGAAGGCGCCCATCGACGTCGAGGCGAACACGAGCAGCGGTCGGGACACCCGGCGGCCCGACGCGTTCACCGGTGCGCTGACCTCAGCTGCCGACCGCCTCAAGCGGACAGCAGCCCACCGTCGACGATGATCGACTGTCCGGTGACGTAAGCGGCACTGGGCCCCAGGAGATAGACGACCAGGCCGGCGACCTCGGCGGGGATGCCTTGGCGTCGAGCCGGAATGCGTTCGACGATGCTTCCCAGCGCGCCGTCAGGGTCCGGTTGCATCGCCCAGTAGGGGTCGTTGAACGGTGTGTCGATCCAACCGGGGCAGACGCAGTTGACCCGCACTCCTAACGGTCCGAGCTCGACGGCAAGCGACCGGGTGAGGCTGACCAGTGCTCCCTTGGATGCGCTGTAGGCGAACGCGCCGCTGCTTCCGCGGAAGGCGGCCGTGGAACCGGTGAACACGAGACTCCCGCCGCTGGCCGCCAGGTGCTCCGCGGCTGCCTGGGCGAAGAGGAATGGCGCCCGCACGTTCACGGCCATGGTGTGGTCCCAGTCGTCGACGGAATACTCCGTGACCGGTCCGACCAAGTGCACCCCCGCGGTCACAACGACGCCGTCGAGCCCGCCGAATGCGTCGACTGTCGCGGCCACCGCTTGTGCGGGGGACTGCGGGTTGGCCAAGTCGTGACGGCCCATCCGGATCCGGCCTGGAGCCTCGTCCCGCTCGTGATCACCGGCCGCCGCGATGTTCAGGTCGGCTACATAGACGTCGACCCCGGCCGACCGCAGCGCCTGGACGCACGCCTGTCCGATGCCCGTGGCGCCGCCGGCGACCAGAACGCTCGTCATTGTCTGTCTCCTTCGGATCGGTCCGTGCCGAGCGATCGTGCGGCCGCGATCGTGCGCAGCAGATCCTGCGGGCCACCGGCCTCGTGGCCGTTGTACCGCCAGACGGTCATGTCTCGTGGCCCGCTGTAGGCGTTGTAGGCCGCAAAGACAGTTGACGGAGGCGAGACGAGATCGTGCAGCCCCACGCAGAAGCGGGCCGGGCACGTTGCCCGCTGGGCGAACGAGACGCCATCGAAATAGCGCAATGTCGCCAGCGCCTCGTCGGCCATAGTCCGGTGGGTGGCCAACCAGCGCCCGATCTCGTCGAAGGGGTCTCGGTCGGTGATTTCCAGCGCTCGCTGGAAAGCGCACAGGAAGGGCACGTGCGGCACGGCCAACGCGATGTCGTCGCGCAGCCCGGCCGCGACGAGGCAGAGCGCGCCACCCTGGCTGCGGCCGGTGACAGTGATCCGGTCGGTGTCGACGCCGTCGAGGTGTTGCACGACGTCGATCAGTCGGTAGGCGTCGACGTAGAGCCGTCGGAAGTAGTACTCCTCGCGGTCGAGCAGTCCCCTGGTCATGAATCCGGGAACCGCGGGCGCGCTGCCGAAGCCGTCGGGGGTGTCCCCGGCGCGCGTGATGCTGCCCTGGCCTCGGGCGTCCAGCAGAACGTGCACGAAGCCCGCCGACGCATACGCGAGCGACTCCACCGGCAGGCCACGTCCGGAGCCGTAGGCCGGATACTCCACGATGACGGGCAACCGGCCGGCGTGTCCGGACGGTCGCAGCACCCAGGCGCGGACGTCTGATCCGGCATAGCCGGCATAGGTGAGATCCACCGCGTCGATCGTGCGCAGCCCGCAGTCCACCTGCTGCTGCCGTATGTTCAGCGGTCCCGAAGCGTGTTCACGAATTGTGGCTCGCCAGAATTCGTCGAAATCGTCCGGTTCCTCGAGCGCGTAGCTGTAAGTACGGAGCTGCTCGAGGGGCAGATCGACCCGCATGTAGGTGCTCCGCCCTCAGGAGGTCGGAAGTACGGCATACGCGCGGTAGTTGGCTGATCCCGCCCCGGCTGCGCGATTCTTCAGGAGCGCCCCGCGGCTGTAGACAGCCGAGCTCGGCTTGAAGCGGGTTGCGTCCGAGGCCTTTTCGCGTTCAGGCTTGCTCTCCAGGGACGCCAGGATCGCCAGCAAGAACTGCGGCAGGTCATTGGGCAACTGTGACGTGATGAGGTTTCCGTCGACGACGACCGGATCGTTGTGCCACTTGCCGCCCGCGTGGATCACGTCGTCCTTGATGACGGGGACGGACGTGACGTTTCGACCGTCGAGAATCTCCGCAGTGGCGAGCAGCCAGCCCGCGTGGCAGATCGCCGCTACGGTGTCACCCGCCGCATCCGTCGCCTTCACCAGATCGACTACGGCTGGGTTTCGGCGCAGGTATTCCGGGGAGAAGCCGCCGGGCACCACGACCGCATCGAAGTCCGCGGCGGTGACATCGTCGATTCCTGCCTCGGCCACCGCCGGGTAGCCGAGCTTGCTGGCGTAGATCTCTCCAGCGGTCGGCCCGACGATCGTTACAGCGACGCCGGCTTCGCGCAGCCGCAGGACGGGGTACCAGAGCTCCAGTTCCTGGTACATGTTCTCCACGAGCACGGCGACCCGCGCATTTTCCAGTTTCATGTCAGTCTCGTCGCTTCCTAGACCGTGAGGGAAAGGATCCGTCGGGGATTGTGGATCATGATCGCGTCCAGCTGCTCGTCGGTGATGCCCTTGTTCTTGAGACGGGGCACCCAGCTGGTGAACATGTAGCTGAGATCGACTTTCTCATTGGCCAACTGGGGATCGTCGTCGGTTACCGTCGAACGCGGATTGAAGAACCACCGGTCGAAGGACAGCACGATGCGGTCCAGGTAGCCGTCGGACAGCAGCTCGAGCAACGCGTTGGCCATGGCCTCGTCGAGCTCCTCGGCGCTGCCGACCCGCCACGGAATTCCGATGTGGTCCAGTTGCACATTGGCACCCATCTTCAGGACCTCGCGCATCATCTCCAGCTGAGGTGGGACGAAGGCATGCCCGATGATCACGCGAGAGAGGTCCATGCCCTCCTCGTCGAGGATCTCGAGCTGTTCACGGCCTGGATTGGTCACCTCGAAGTCCATCGGATCGATGTGGGTGTTGATGCCGCAACCCACCTCCATGGCGGCGTGAGCCGCAGCGCGGATGACCCGATCCTCGACGTCGTGCACGTGCCGGCCGTTGGCGCCACGTGGACTCGGCATCGGTGTGACGCTTTCCTGTCCAGTGGCGATCTTGATCGCGCCGGCCTTATATGGCGTCTGCTGCCACGCGAAGACCATCCCCTCGGTGAGGTCGCGCACGAAGAACTCTGTGAGCTCTTCCCGCGTCTGGCGTCGCCAGTAGTAGGGGATACCCATGCGCTCCGGGAAGAAGCCGGTGATCGCGACGACATTGAGGCCGGTCTGTTTCGCGACATCGGCGAGGAACTGCGGGTGCCGCCCGACCTCGGGCGGCGTCATGTCGATGAGGGTTCCGTAGCCGTAGTCGATCATGCCGGCGGTCACCTGGCCGGCCACGTGGCCGACCGCCGCGTCGTAGTCCAGAACCGTCCGGTGGTCGAGCTCGGCTCCGGGGTAGCCGTAGAGAAGGTGCTCGTGGGTCAGGACGCGACCCGACGTCTCGACCGCAACGTCGCCGAGGACGGTTCGAAATACCTGCATGTGACCCTCCGGGTTCGGTGAAGTACGTCGATGCCGGATCAGCCGGATCAGCCGGATCGGTCGGTGAGATCCGCGTGGAGGCGGCGCACGAGCGCGGGGAGCTCGTCGGCGTCGGCAACGAGCCGGGCGTCGTCGGCCAGGCCAGTGACCTCGGTGACCAGCGCGGCGCCGGTGCTGGCTCCATACAGTCGTCGGCCCGCCGCATGGGCATCGCGAATCAGCTGGAGCTGCGCCTCGGTGGCCGATGGCCGGCCCTCGACGGTTCCCGGCACGATGAGCGCGTCCAGGCCGTCGACGTCGACCTGCGACGCTTCGACGTCGCCGATGACGGGATAGCCGAGGAAGCTCTCGCAGCCCTCGACGGATGACGCGACCACCGCCACGGCGGCGCCTTCCTCACGCGAGCGCAGCAGTGGGTACCAGAACTCCAGTTCCTGGTACCCGGGATACGCCAGGATCGCGATCGAATGACCACGCAATGTCATGTTCCCTCCCGATCCTTCCGGTCTTGCGTCTGCGACGACCGTCGCTACGTGGCGGCAAACTGGTCTGCCAAATGAACCAGTTCGGATACTAACCTGCAAGACAATCGGACTGCTAGTCCCACCGTTGCGAGAGTGTGGATGTGGCAGGTCAGGCCGAGATATCTGAGGAGCCGGCAATGAGCTCGTCGTCGGATCGACGTGCGCGTGGCGCCGAACGCCGGTTCGGGCCGCGGGCACTGCTGGCTCCTGCCGGTGTCCTGCTGGCCGCGCTGCTGCTGACTGCCCTGGTCGTGTTCGCTCGATCCAGATCAGGCGCGGTGCACGACTTCGACGTCGACACCGTCGACGACCTCAACCGCTACGCGCGCGGTCACCCGGGCCAGGTGCAGTTCTGGAAGGCAGTCACGACAGTCGGCGGCCCGACGACGTGGCGGGTGCTGGCGGCCGTGGCCGCGGCCGCACTTCTGGTTCGTCGGCAGTGGCGGTTGGCGGTTCTGATCGCGGTAACGATGGTCGGTGCGGCGATCCTGTCGGGCGTGACGAAGTCGCTCGTGCACCGGGCGCGCCCGGTCGTGCCCATGCCGGTCGCGCACGTCGGTGGCGGGTCATTTCCGAGCGGGCACGCGCTGACCTCGTTCGTCGCGGTCGGCCTGGCCGTCGTGCTGCTCGTACCCGTCCTGTCCGCGGCCTGGCGGGTGGTACTGATCGTCGTGGGCGCCGTGGTCGTGCTCGCCGTCGGATTCAGCCGCCTCATCCTCGGCGTCCACTACGTCACGGACGTGCTCGGCGGCTGGCTGATCGGTGGGCTGTGGCTCGCCGTCGTCATGGCCGGATTCGGGCTTGCCGCCGGCGGGCGGCGATCAGGGATACGCGCGCGGTGACGACGCTGTCGGAATTGGTCGCCGAGGACCGCCGATCGCGATCTCGTGTGGAAAGATCGCAGCCTGCGGAGGGAGGGCGATGCGTGGATTCGGTGAACTCGAAGCGAAGATCATGGATCGGGTCTGGTCGTGGGAGCAGCCGGCCACCGTCCGCGATGTCCTGGAGGACCTTCGCACCGAGCGTGAGATCGCCTACACGACGGTGATGACGGTGATGGACAACCTACACCGCAAGGGCTGGCTGCAACGCGAACTCAACGGCCGGGCCTACCACTACGAGCCGACCTTGTCTCGTAGCGAGTACATCGCCTCGCTAATGCGCGACGCATTGACCTCGAGTGCCGATCGTGCCGCCACGCTGGTGCGCTTCACCGAGCAACTGACCGAGGACGAATCGGATGCGTTACGCACGGCAATGCGCAGGCTCGGGCGCCGGAAGTCCGGCTCGGGCGGTGCCCGTTGAGACTGCATCAGGCACCCGTTCCGACAGCGTGATCGTCGCCTCGCCGACGTCGCGGCTCACAGTTTTCCCAATGCGGCGCGGCGGGTTTTGCACCTACTAGCTCAGCTAGTAGTCTGCTGCAGACCGTCCGGTTCTGGAGGCCCTCGCAAGGAGGCCACCCGGGTGGTCACCGCCGAATCGCATCTCGGCTGGGTCGCACTGGTCGCGGCCCGGCGGCGAACCGGGGACCCAGGTTCCTTGGGGTGAATCGGCGCGGCTCGATGCTCGCAGGTCCGGGCGTCGGCTGCGCCGTAGGGCATCTTCCGGCCCGAACCCGTCAGCTAACTCGGTAGGCGGTCGAGGAAGAATGGAGTTCCGGCCGACCGTGGTGTTGACCCGTGTTCCCCGGCGCATGCGCCGAGCAATTACCGCTCTCATCGTTCTCATTGCAGCCGCATTGTTCATCCCCATCGCGGCGTGGGCCGCGCCCGGTGATCCTCCGGCGCCGACAGTGGCGTCGGTCACAGCCAAGCTCGACGCGCTCGGCCGGCAAACCGAGCGTCTGGCCGAGCAGTACAACAAGTCCCGGATCGACATTGCGGCCGCGGAGCGAGCCGCCACGGCTGCGCAGCGGCAGTCCGCCTCGGCGGCGGCAAAATTCCACGCGGCCCGCGACCAACTCCGCGGGCTCATCGCGGCTCAGTACGAGGGCGGCTCGTTCAGTTCCACCGGTGCGTTGCTCGGTAGCAAGGACGGTCAGGGCTATCTTGATCAGCTCAACACGCTCAATATTCGTGCGCGGCAGCAGACCGCCGTTGTCGCGGAGTTGACGAGCGTGCAAGCGGCCGCGGATGCCGCCGGCTCGAAGGCGAGCGCCGCCGTGCGCGATGCGGAAGCCAAGCGCAGCGCCGTCACCGAACAGCGGCTCAAGGTAGCCGGCGAGACGCAGAAGTATCAGGCCCTGCTGAGCACACTCACTGCGGCGCAACAGGCGGCGTACACGACGCGCCAGTCGGCTACTGCGACTCAGACCGCGTCCGTCACGTCCGTACACGCGGGTAATGCCGCCGCGCAGCGGGCAGTCGATTTCGCGCTCGCGCAGGTCGGCAAACCTTACGTGTTCGCCGCCGCCGGTCCGGACGCCTACGACTGCTCCGGCTTGACAATGGCCGCGTGGGCCGCCGGTGGGGTTTCGCTACCGCACCTGGCCTCGGCCCAGTACGACTACGGCACGCACGTCTCGGCGTCCCAACTGCAGCCAGGGGATCTGGTGTTCCTGTACCAGCCGATCGACCACGTGGAGATCTACATCGGCAACGGCATGATGGTGTCCGCGCCGCAGACGGGGGAAAACGTTCAGATCGTTTCCTTCGCCAACTTCGCTGCCGATTTCGCGGGGGCAACCAGGCTCGCATAGCACCCGGTGGGTAATGCCCAGCGGTGTCGGAGGAAAATGTGCTCTG
>JAODNL010000397.1 GCA_025465405.1 Pseudonocardiales bacterium
GAGGGAACTCATCCACGCCGGCGTCGACGCCTACCTGCAGCTGCTGGAGGACAACCCCGAGCTGTACCGGTTCGTCGCGCAGCACCCGCTCGTCGCCGAGCAGGTGCCCGACGGATCCCCCGGCGTGGGCTTCAGCACCGCCGTCGCCGACGTACTCACCGGGCAGCTGGCCACCCATCTGCGCGAAGTCGGCCTCGACCCGGCGTTCGCGCACCCGTGGGGCGAGGCGATCGTCGGATTCATCGACGCGGCGAGCCTCTGGTGGCTCGACCACCGCGACGCGATGACGCGCCGGCAGCTCGGCGACTATCTAGGCTCGCTGTTATGGGGCGGCGCCGCCGGGGTGTACCAGTACGCGGGGCGGAAGGTCGACGCCAAACCCGTCCCTGGGGTGTTTCCCCGCCTGAGCGAGTAGAGGAATCGAGACGATGAGCCGACCTGGCCTCCCCACCGCTGTCAGCGTGGAGGAGCTACGGGCCCATCTCGACGGTCGCTGGGCCGACGTTCGCGATCGGTCGCGGAAGCTGGCCACCGACCCGCGATTCGCGGTGGCTGTCGGCGAGGACGTCGAGACGCAGCGCGCGAACGTGCTCAACCGGATGGCGGCGTTAGCTGAGGGGGGCTACTCCAGCCTCGGCTTCCCGACCCGCTACGGCGGCCGCAACGACGTCGGTGGGTCGGTCGTGGGCTTCGAGATGCTCGCGATGGGTGACCTCTCGCTGCTGGTGAAGGCGGGCGTGCAATGGGGGCTGTTCGGGGGTGCAGTCCTGCACCTGGGCACCGAGCGGCACCATGCCGCCTACCTCGCCGACATCATCGCCTTGCGCCTGGTGGGCTGCTTCGCGATGACCGAGACGGGACACGGATCGGACGTCGCATCGCTGCGCACCACCGCGACGTATGACCCGGCCAGCCAGGAATTCGAGATCCACACGCCGTACGAGGCTGCACGCAAGGACTACATCGGCAATGCGGCCCGAGACGGCCGCCTTGCTGCCGTGTTCGCGCAGCTCGTCACCGGTGGCCAGTCACAAGGCGTGCACGCGTTCCTCGTCCCCATCCGCACCGCCGACGGTTCTCCCGCGCCCGGCGTTCACATCGAAGACTGCGGCCTGAAGGCCGGGCTCAACGGCGTCGACAACGGGCGGCTGTCCTTCGACCATGTCCGCGTCTCCCGCGACAACCTGCTCAACCGGTACGGCGACGTCTCGGCCGACGGTACGTACACGACGCCGATCGCGAACAAGACGAAGCGGTTCTTCACCATGCTCGGCACGCTGGTACAAGGACGGATCAGCGTCGCGGGCGGCGCGGGCAGTGCGGCCAAGGTCGCGCTCGCTGTTGCGCTGCGTTACGGCGAGGTGCGCCGCCAATTCGCCGGCCCGGGCGCCGACGACGAGATCGTGCTGCTGGACTACCTCGCCCATCAGCGCAAGCTCCTACCGGCGCTCGCCACGACCTACGCGCTGCACGTCGCGCAGTCCGAGCTGGTCACCGGTCTGCACGACACGACACCGAGCCTGGACGACTCGGTCGCGCACGGCCTGCCCGCCGAGGACCCGGCGCGTCGCGAGCTCGAGGCGCGGGCCGCGGGCATCAAGGCGATCGCCACCTGGCACGCCACGCGGACCATCCAGACCTGCCGCGAGGCCTGCGGTGGCGCGGGCTACCTCGCCGAGAACCGACTGCCGGGGCTGAAGGCAGACACCGATGTCTTCACGACGTTCGAGGGCGACAACACGGTCCTGTTGCAGCTCGTCGCCAAGGAACTGCTCACCGGCTACCGGGACCATTTCGGCGAGCTCGACCTGATCGGGACGGCCCGGTTCGTGGCCGACCAGGCCGTCGAGACGATCGTCGAGAAAGTCGGCGGCCGGCGCTTGGTGCAACGGCTGCTCGATGCCGCGCCCGGCCGCGACGAGCAGTCCGACCTGCTCGACCGCGCCTGGCACGTCGAGCTGTTCACCTGGCGCGAGAAGCACCTGCTCGAGACGGTCGCGCGGCGGCTGCGGCGGGCTGCGGGCGCCGACGATCCGTTCGCCGTGTTCAACGTCGCCCAGGATCACATGCTCCTCGCGGCGCGCGCCCACGTCGACGCCGTGCTGCTCGGTGCCTTCGTCACCTCGACCGACGCGCTGCCCGACGGTCCCGAGCGGCAGTTGCTGGAACGCGTCTGCGACCTGTACGTGCTGTCGACGATCGAGGCCGAACGCGGCTGGTTCCAGGAACACGGCCGGCTCACGGCGCAACGCGCGAAGGCTGTCATCGCCGAGGTGAACGCCCTGTGCGCCGCCCTTCGCCCCCACGCGCTGACGCTCGTCGACGCGTTCGGCATCCCCGAGGCCGCGATCGCCGCGCCAATCGCCCAGGGCGCCGAGGAGAAGCGGCAGAGCGAGCTGCGGGCGTGATGGCCAAGCTGCGCGTGGTGATCCTCGGGGCCGGGTTCGGCGGCCTTGAGCTGGCCACGCGGCTTTCACTGGCCGCGGCGGACGACGTCGAGGTCACCCTCATCGACCGGAGCGACGCGTTCACGTTCGGCTTCTCGAAGCTCGATGTCATGTTCGGGCGTTCGTCGGCGGACGAGGTCCGCGTCCCGTACCGCGAGATCGAAAAACCGTCCGTCACGTTCCGACAGGAGCTCGTGACCGCGATCGACCCCGTCGCCAAGCGTGTCGTCACCGATTCCGGCAGCTACCAGGCCGACGTCCTCGTGGTCGCGCTCGGCGCCGATCTGGACCCCGCCGCGACAGCTGGCCTGGTCGAGGCCGGTCACGAGTTCTACTCCCTCGACGGTGCCACCAGGCTCGCCTCGGTACTGCCGAGCTTCGAGTCCGGCCGCGTGGTCATCGGCGTCATGGGGACGCCGTTCAAGTGCCCGCCCGCGCCGTCCGAGACGGCGCTGATGCTGCACGACTACCTCGTGCGGCGCGGCCGGCGCGAAGCAACCGAGATCACCGTGGTCAGCCCGCTCGGTGTCCCCGTGCCGCCGTCCCCCGCGACGTCGGACGCCATCCTCGGCGCCTTCGCCGAGCGCGGAATCACCTACCTCGGCGGCCAGACGGTGGCCGGCCTCGACCCGGGCCGGCGCACCGCGAGCCTGCACGGCGGCGGCGAACTGGATTTCGACCTGTTCCTGGGCGTTCCGCTGCACCGCGCGCCGCGCGTCATCGAGGCTTCGGGACTGGCCGAACACGGCTGGGTCGCCGTCGATCCGCGGACGCTCGCGACTCCCTTTCCGGATGTATACGCGCTCGGTGACGTGGCCAACGCGCCGGTGCCGCGGGCCGGCGTCTTCGCCGAGACGGCCGCGCGGGTGGTGGCCGAGGAGATCATCTCGGGTCTGCGCGGGGGCGGCCAGGTGCGGCCCTACGACGGGTACGGCCTGTGCTACATCGAGTTCGGCACCGAGCAGGTCGCGCGGGTCGAGGTCACGTTCATCACCGCGAGCGGCCCGCGCGGCGGCCCGTTCACCCCGCCCTCGGACGCGGTGGCGCGGGAGAAGGACGAGTTCGCCGCCTCCCGCCTGCAGCGCTGGTTCGGGCGCGCACCGGCGCCCGTCTGATCCCGCCGTTCCCTTTTCGGCCACTTGTCCGTAACCTGGCTGCAGCCTTCCCTGTCACGGTGATGTATCGTGCTGATACATCACACCGAGATAGGGAAGCGGCACAATGTTGGAGATCGCCGTCCTCGGGCTACTCAACGAGAGTCCGATGCACGGATACGAGCTTCGCAAGCGGCTATCTTCACTGCTCGGCGCATTCCGGGCGTTCTCCTACGGTTCGCTCTACCCGACGCTACGGCGCCTGGCCGACGCCGGGTGGATCTCCGAAGAGCCTCCGATCGAAGCGGCACCCGGCACCGCCACCCGCTCCCGTCGCGGGAAGCGTGTCTACCGGCTCACCGCGGAGGGCAAGGAGCACCTCGCCGTCCTGCTCGCGCGGGTGGGACCGGATGCGTTCGACGACGAAGGTTTCGGCGCGCGGCTGGCGTTCTTCGCCCAGACGCGCTCGGAGATCCGGCTGCAGATCCTCGAGGGCCGTCGCCGGCGGGTGGAGGAGCAGCGCGACGGGATGAAGAGCACGCTCGCCCGCACGGGAGAGCGTCTCGATCGCTACACGCGTCAGTTGCACGAGCACGGCCTGGAGTCGGTCGACCGCGAGGTCCGCTGGCTCACGGAATTGATCGAGAACGAACGCTCGGATGCCAGTCCGGCAGCCGAGAAGTAATCGGATTGCACACCAGCACCGAGAAACAAGGAGGAGCCCTGATGGGTTCGCAGTCTGCGGCCGGCAAGATCCGTGTCGCCATCGTCGGCGTCGGCAACTGCTCGGCGTCGCTCGTCCAGGGCGTCCACTACTACCGCGACGCTGACCCGGCCGCGAAGGTACCCGGCCTGATGCACGTGCAGTTCGGGCCGTACCACGTCCGTGACATCGAGTTCGTCGCGGCATTCGACGTGGACGCCAAGAAGGTGGGGACGGATCTCGCGCAGGCGATCTTCGCCAGCGAGAACAACACCATCAAGATCTGCGACGTGCCGGAGCTGGGCGTTGCCGTGCAGCGCGGGCACACGCTCGACGGCCTGGGCAAGTACTACCGCCAGACGATCGAGGAGTCACGCGACGAGCCGGTCGACATCGTCAAGGCGCTCAAGGACGCCGAGGTCGACGTCCTGATCTGCTACCTGCCGGTGGGATCGGAAGCGGCCGCGAAGTTCTATGCGCAGTGCGCCATCGACGCCAAGGTCGCGTTCGTCAACGCGCTGCCGGTGTTCATCGCGGGCACGCCCGAATGGGCCAAGAAGTTCGAGGACGCCGGTGTGCCGATCGTGGGCGACGACATCAAGTCCCAGGTCGGCGCCACTATCACGCACCGGGTGCTGGCCAAGTTGTTCGAGGACCGTGGTGTCGAGCTGCAGCGCACCATGCAGCTCAACGTCGGCGGCAACATGGACTTCATGAACATGCTCGAGCGTGATCGCCTCGAGTCCAAGAAGATCAGCAAGACTCAGGCCGTCACCTCGCAGATCCCGGACCGCGACCTGGGCGCGCGGAACGTGCACATCGGCCCTTCCGACTACGTTGCCTGGCTCGACGATCGCAAGTGGGCGTACGTGCGCCTGGAGGGCAAGGCGTTCGGCGACGTCCCGCTGAACCTGGAGTACAAGCTCGAGGTCTGGGACTCACCGAACTCGGCCGGCGTGATCATCGACGCGGTGCGCTGCGCGAAGATCGCGATGGACCGCGGGATCGGTGGCCCGATCCTGTCCGCGTCGTCGTACTTCATGAAGTCACCGCCGGTGCAGTACTTCGACGATGCCGCTCGGCAGGCGGTCGAAGACTTCATCGACGGCACCGTCGATCGCTGATCGACAAGACTCGACGGCAGGGTCGGCTCCCCGCGGGGGGTCGACCCTTCGTCGTGATCAGGGCACCGCGTGAGCCCCCCGGCTCGGTTGGGCCGTGAAGGCCGCGGGCTCATGGAATCCGTGGTGGGCGAACTCCGCGGTGACGGCCTCGATTGCCGCGGCGACGGATCCGGTCGCAAGCAGCGCGATCACGCTGCCGCCGAACCCGCCTCCGGTCATCCGCGCTCCGAGCGCGCCGGCGCCCAGCAGCGTGTCGACCGCCACGTCCAGCTCCGGAATGCTCACCTGGTAGTCAGTCCGGAGGGACTCGTGCGAGGCCGTCAGCAGTGGCCCGATGTCGCGCAGCCGTCCGGCCCCGAGCCGCTCGACGGTCTGTAGCACCCGATCGTTCTCGGTCACGACGTGCCGGGTGTAGCGACGCAACTCGTCGGACGGCAAACGCAGCAGCGCGGCCTCGAGGTCAGCCGGCCCGATGTCGCGGAGTGCGGGCACACCGAGCAACCGCGCGGCCCGCTCGCAGCCAGCCCGCCGGGCCCGGTACTCGCCGCTGGCGTGGCGATGCTCCGCGCGCGTGTCCACGACCAGGATCGACAACCCCGCGTCGTCCAAGGAAAGTGGCACCTGCCGCACGGCGAGGCTGCGCATGTCGCAGAACAGCGCATGGCCCTCGATGCAATTGAGCGAGGCGAGCTGGTCCATGCCGCCGGTCGGGGCGCCGACGAAGTCGTTCTCGACACTGCGCGTGACGTCGAGCAGCTCTGCGGCGGACAGTCCCAGCTCGAGCAGCTCGTCGAGCGCGGCCGATACCGAACAGACGAGCGCCGCGGACGACGACAGCCCGCCGCCGGTCGGGACGGTGCTGTCGAGTGCGATCCGCAGGCCCGGGATGTGCACACCTGATTGGCGCAACACCCACGCCGCGCCGGCCGCATAGCCGGCCCACCCCGCGCTGGC
>JAODNL010000439.1 GCA_025465405.1 Pseudonocardiales bacterium
GTGTGCTATTACGATCTCCCGGCTCGTCGTCATCTGCAGCCACGAAATGCTTTTCGGACGTGCCGGGGTTGTAAAAGCAGACATCCAACCCCGAGTCGTCGTGGGTCTTGAGGAGCGCATGTGCGCCGTTCACCTGACTCCTCTCGCCGCAGGTCATTGCTATGCCGAGAGTGTAGCCATTAGGCTACACTTTGGCAAATGGATGATCAGCAGACACGGCTGTCCAGACATCTCGAGGTATCTCGATCGAAATGCGGCGCCCGATATGCTGCCGTAGCCAGTCGGCCCCAGCAACGCAGCTTGATGCACCGACCGGATGCCACACCGTGTTACTAGGACGAGCTGAGACGAGGATCGACGTGCCAACTTCGAAGGGCAACTCGGCCGCCGCGCGTCCGAAGGAGTCGGCGCCGCCGACATCGGCAACAGCTAAGTCGACGGCGGCCAAGTCGACGGCCGCGGAAACGACGGCGAAATCAGCGGCAAAGGCGCGGACGAGGGCTACGACGAAGCCGAAGCCGCTCCCCAAGCCGCGCGGACGCGAGCAGATCACCGAGAGCGTCATCGAGGCGACGTTGTCGCTGTGGACGACTGAGGGCCCAGCCAAGTTGTCCCTGCGCAGCATCGCCGCGCGAGCCGGTGTCAACTACGGCCTGGTCCACCGGCACTTCGGCACAAAGGAAGCAGTGATCCGCGCCGCGATGCACCACGTCGTGACCCGAAGCCTGGGCTATATCGAAGACAGCTCTGATCTCATCGAGGCGATCGACAGCGTGTTGCCGCGCAGCACAGGTTCGCACTCGCGCCTGGTGGCATGGTCGATTCTCCAGTTCGTGATCGACGACGTCATGCCCACGGAGGATGCCTTCCTGACGCGAATGCGTGATCTGGCCGCTGCCGACGTCCCTCGCAACAGCGCCGATGCCGATCTCGAAGCCAGCTTCAGAGCCGGCACGATTCTTGCTCTTCTGTATGGCTGGCGCCTGTTCGAGCCCTACCTCGTGCGCGGCCTCGGGCTCGATAGTCTGAGCCACGCCGAACTGAACGAGCGGATTCGCGCAAGCATGCTGCGTGTGCTCTCTGTGGCCGAGTGAACGTCTGCGAGCTAGCGCGGCCTGACGTGACGACCCGACGCCGTGGCGATTCCGCGCGCATCCTCGACGCGCGTCTGCAGACCGTCGTTTTCTGCGGTCTCCGCCACGGCAGTGACGTCGCCACCATCGAAGAGCGGCGCTGACAGCCGATACTCGAATCGCTGCCCAGGTGCGTGACGGTCGCGTGGCTGTGCGGCCCGCACGGCTTCGGCCATCAGGATCGCCTGCAGCGGTCCGTGGACCAGCAGGCCCGGGTACCCCTCTACGTCCCGGGCGTAGTCCCGGTCGTAGTGAATACGGTGCGCGTTGTAGGTAAGTGCAGAGAAGCGGAACAGCAGCACCGCATCAGCGCGCACCGTCACCCTCGCGAGTGGCGTCGCCGATGAGATCCCGACCTCCGAACCTGCGGGCGGCGAGGCGGCCGGACCCGCCGCGCGATAGACGATGTCCTGCTCGTCGACGACGGCGATTGCGCCGTCCTGGCTGATCTCGTGTACGACCGTGACGAACGTCAGAGGCCCGCTCCGTCCGGGTTTCGTCACCGACGACGCCACGCGGCTCGTACGGGTGGCCGGCCGTTCCACGTGCAGGGGACGCCGCACGGATACGCGGCCTCCCGCGAACATGCGGCGCAAGCCCGGCCCAGGTGGCGTGGGTAATCCGCCTCGCGCCGGATGGCCGTCGGAGCCGAGCTCGGCCTGAGGCGTCCGATCGAGCAGGTAGACCCAATGCCACAACAGCGGCAGCCCGGCACCGGACTCGAACGCGGGGCTCTCGACACCCAGCAACCCGGCTAAGGCAGTCGACGGCGCCGCGGTGAGGTATTCGGTGACCTCGACGATGTCGCTCACGGCGCGACGGAATTGCGTTCGATCAGCTGGCGCACGATGACGTTGCGCTGGATCTCGTTGGTGCCTTCACCGACGATCATGAGCGGTGCATCGCGCAAGTACCGCTCGACATCGAATTCGGTGGAGTAGCCATATCCGCCGTGGATCCGTACGGCGTCGATCGCGATCTGCATAGCGGCTTCGGAGGCGAACAGCTTCGCCATGCCGGCCTCCATGTCTGCGCGCTGCCCGGAGTCGTAGCGACGAGCCGCGTGGAGAACGAGCTGTCGGGCAGCGACCAGCTTGGTCACCATGTCGGCGAGGTAGTTGCCGATGCTCTGATGCTGCCAGTTGGGTTTGCCGAAGGTCTCGCGTTCTTGGGCGTATCGGAGCGCGTCCTCGAGCGCGGCGCGGCCGACACCGAGTGCTCGCGAGGCGACTTGGATACGGCCAATCTCGAGGCCGCGCATCATCTGCGTGAAGCCTTCGCCCTCGCGTCCGCCAAGCACCGTCGAGACCGGGACGCGGAAATCGTCAAAGGAGATCTCGCAGCTCTCCACCCCCTTGTAGCCCAACTTCGGAAGGTCACGAGAGAGGATGAAGCCCG
>JAODNL010000252.1 GCA_025465405.1 Pseudonocardiales bacterium
TACGATTGAACGTGGGCATCCGCGAGACGTGGTACGTGCGGTGCATCCACCAGGCCGGGAAGCCGCGCAGCTTGATGCCGTAGATCTCGGCGACGCCGCGGTACAGCCCGAGCGACGCGACCGAGCCTGCGTAGGCGTGCCGATAGTCGCGCAGTGACCCGCCGCGGATCGTCGCCACGATGTTCGCCGCAAGCACCTTCGACTGCCGCACCGCGTGCTGCGCGCTCGGGCCGCAGAGCGCGTGGGGATCGTCCTTGGTCAGATCAGGTACGGCCGCGCAGTCCCCGGCGGAGAAGACACCAGTGACCCCCTTGACCGTCAGGTTGGCCGCGCACGGCACCCGGCCGGCGTCGTCGAGCGGCAGATCGGTCTGCTGCAACACCGGATTGGCCTTCACCCCGGCCGTCCAGACCAGCGTCCCGGCGTCGAACTCCTCACCGTCGGACAACTTGATATGCCCGCCCACCGCGGATTCCAGCCGGGTGTCCAGCCGCACGTCGATGTCCCGCTCGGTCAGCCGATCGACGGTGTAGGCCGACAGCCGCACCGACACCTCCGGCATGATCCGGCTGGCGGCCTCGACGAGTACCCACCGCATGTCGGCCGGATCGACCTCGGGGATGTATCGGGTCGCGTACCGGGCCATGTCCTCCAGCTCGGCCATCGCCTCGACACCGGCGTACCCGCCGCCGACGAACACGAACGTCAGCGCCTTGCGACGTCGCTGCGGATCGTTCGTCGACGTGGCGAGATCGAGGCAGGACAGCACGTGGTTGCGCAGAAAGATCGCCTCGCCGATCGTCTTGAAGCCGATGCCCTGCTCGGCAAGGCCCGGGATGGGCAGGATCCGCGATATCGAGCCCGGGCAGACGACGAGCAGGTCGTAGCTGAACTCGTACGGATCTCCGTCGGCCGGCTGGATGGTGGCGGTCTTTCGGGCGTGCTCGATGCCGGAGACGGCTGCGGTGATGACGTTGCACTTGCGCAGCACCTTGCGCAGCGGGACGACCACGTGCCGCGGCTCGACGCTGCCTGCTGCTGCCTCCGGTAGGAACGGCTGGTAGGTCATGTTGGACTGCGGCTCGACGACGGTGATGTCCGCGGCACCGCGCGACAGTTGTTTCTGCAGGCCGAGAGCGGTGTACATGCCGACGTAACCGCCGCCGACGATCAGGATCCGGACGGGCTGGTTGACCACTGCCATGCCTCGACGCTAGCGAAGAGCCGTCCCCGGCCACACCTCGAGCACAGCGACGGCCGCCGCAGTCACGCTGACTTCAGGCCAGCTATCTCGGCGGCGCGGGCAAAGATCGCGTCGAGCATCGGCTCCGTGAGCCGTCCGGTAAAGGTGTTCTGCTGGCTGACGTGGTAGCAGCCGATCACCGTCCGTCCGTCCACCGGCTGTTCAGTCCCGTGTCCGAACAGCGCAACGCGCCGCGGCAACTCGATTCCCGCCCGTCGAAGCGCCGGCCACAGCGCCGCCCAGCCGAACGCCCCCAGCACCACGACCGCGCGCAGCGTCGGCCACACCAGTTCGATCTCACGGGCCAGCCACGACCGGCAGGTGTCGCGCTCCTCGGTTGTCGGCTTGTTCGCCGGCGGAGCGCAGCGCACCGGGGCGCTGATGCGGACCTCGCGGAGCTCCAGCCCGTCGTCGGCCGCGACGGAGGTGGGCTGGTTGGCGAGCCCGACGCGGAACAGCGAGGCATACAGCCAGTCACCGCTGCGGTCGCCGGTGAACATCCGGCCGGTGCGGTTCGCGCCGTGCGCGGCCGGAGCGAGCCCGAGAACCAGGATGCGGGGCCGCTCGGCGCCGAAGCCGGCCACCGGACGGCCCCAGTACGTCTGATCGGCGAACGCTCGCCGCTTCTCGCCGGCCACCTGCTCGCGCCAGGCGACCAGCCGCGGGCAGGCGCGACACATGGTCACCCGCGCGTCGAGCACCGGCAGCGAGCGAGCGGACGCGGCCAGCGCGGCCACCTCGTCCGCGGAGTGCGCGACGGGCGTTCGCGGGGTAGCGCGATCGCCTGGCCACCCTGAGCCCGGAGGAACCGGCATCCGGTCAGCTTCGCATGACCGTGCGGTACCGACGCTCAGCCGTGGGTAGTGTTCGGGCATAGCTTCGACGGACGGAGGACCGATGGCCAACGTCGCCGGAAAGATCGGCATGAAGATCATGACGATCGTGGTGGGCATCCCCGTCGGGATCGTGACCAAGAAGATCGTCGAACGGGTATGGGCTGCCGGTCGCCCGGACCGTCCGCCCCGCAAGCCGTCGGAACCTGGCGTGCGATGGGGTGACGCGCTGGCGTGGGGCGCGCTGTCCGCGGCCGGCGTGGTCGCGGCCGACCTGGTGACTCGCCGGGGCGCGGAGTCGGTGTGGCGCACGCTCACCGGCAGCGAACCGCCGCCGCCGAAGCCCAGCAAGGCGCAGAAGAAAGTGGAGCAGGCGCACGACAAGGTCGACTCCCCCGCCTGATCATCAGCCGGATGCGCGTTCCTGCGCGATATCGGCGCTAAACTCGCGCGAACGCTCATCGCCCTGGGTGGGCCGATCCCGCGAGGCTGGCCGATGCTTCGGCACGAACGGCTCAGTGCCGTACTCGAGCTGCTTGCCGCGCGTGGCCGGCTGGCCGTCGACGACATCGCCGCCGCGTTCGACATCTCCCCCGCCACCGTCCGGCGTGACCTCGACGACCTGGCCAGTCAGCAGCTGGTCGCCCGCACCCGCGGCGGCGCGGTGGCCCAGTCGGTTACATATGACCTGCCCCTGCGATACAAGAGCGTCCGGCAGTCCGCGCAGAAGCAGCGCATCGCGGCGGCGGCGGCCGCGCTCGTCCAGCTCGGCACGGTCGTGGGGCTCAACGGCGGGACGACCAACTCCGAAGTCGCGCGCAACCTCGCGACGCGCGCCGACCTCGCCACCGGCCGCGGCGCCACCACCGCGTTCACGGTCGTCACCAACGCGCTCAACATCGCGAACGAGTTGACCGTCCGGCCACACATCAAGATCGTGGTACCAGGTGGCGTCGCCCGGCCGCAGTCCTACGAGCTGATCGGACCACTGGCGAACAACGTCCTCGAGGACCTCACGATCGACATCCTCTTCCTCGGCGTGGACGCGCTGTCACCTGTCCACGGCGCGGCGGCCGCGCACGAGGGCGAGGCGCGGATCAACCGGATGATGGTCGATCGCGCGCGTCAGGTCGTGGCCGTCGCCGACAGTTCGAAGCTGGGCGCCCGGGCCTTCTGCCGGATCTGCGAGACATCGAGCCTCGACGTGATCATCACCGACATCGGGGTCGACGCCGAGACAGTCGCGCAGTTCCGGGCAAAGGGCGTCGAGGTACAGCTGGTCTGAGTCGCGACGATCAGGTTGCCGACGTGACGTCGGGACGGCCGACCGCCTGCCACGCGAGGATCGCCGCACCGAGCAGGCCGGCGCGCGAGCCCAGCGCCGACAGCTCGACGGCGGGCGCCGCCCGCCAGCTCAAGCGAGCCGCGAGCTCGGCACGCACCGGTTCCACCAACGCCGCGCCGGCCACGGCCAGCCCTCCGCCGAGCACGATCAGTGTCGGGTCGAGCAGCAACGTGTACGACGCCAGCGCGATGCCGAGCGCCTCCGTGGCGTCCCGCCAGACCGCGGCCGCGGCTGGATCGGTCCCGCGCGCGGCCGCCACGTCCCGCGCGCTAACCGCCCCGTCCCGCGCGCTAACCGCCCCGTCCCGCGCGCTGACCGTCCCGTCCCGCCCGCTGACCGCCCCGTCGCCACTCGCCAGGCGATAGCGCCGCGCGATCGCCGCGGCTGAGGCGTAGGTCTCCCGGCAGCCCCGCTGGCCACACGCGCA
>JAODNL010000444.1 GCA_025465405.1 Pseudonocardiales bacterium
CGGTGTGACAATCAGCCCGCTCATGCTGGACGAGCAGCCGCCGTCGTCCGTCGACGCGATCACCATGTGGTGCGTTGTCGCCCACGTCAACGACCCCGAAACCTTCCTGCGCGAGGCATTCGCGATGCTGCGGCCCGGCGGAGTGTTGTTCCTCCGCACACCGAGATGGTGCGTGATCGACACGGTCGGCACGGCGGCCACTCGACTGACGCAGGGCCGGGCGAGCCGGCTTGCGGACCGCCGGGTGACCACCGGGCACATGCACCTGTTCAACGCGCGGAACATGACGACGCTGCTCGAGTCGATCGGCTACACCGACGTCGTCGCCGAGCCGACCTGCCACTATCCGCTGTCGACCGACGCCTACCTCACCAGCACCGGCGTGGCGGCCGGCGTCGCCAAAGGGCTGGCGCAGGGACTGGACAAGCTGATCGACCGCGAATGGTTCGTCAGGAACACGCTCATGGTCTACGCACGACGATCGGAGAACAGGTGAACAGCCCGACGGCCGATGGCCCGGCGATCTCGGTACTGATGCCTGCGTTCAACGGCGGCGGATTCATCCTCGAGGCGGTACGCAGTGCCGTGTCGCAGATGCGTGACGACGACGAGCTTCTGGTGCAGGACGCCGGCTCGCGCGACGGCTCGCTGGAGGCCATCCAGGCGGAGTTCGGTTCTTACCCGCAACTGAAGGTGGTCAGCGAACCGGACGAGGGCCAGGCCGACGCGTTGAACCGCGCGCTCACCCGCGCGGTCAATCCGCTGATCGGCTGGCTGAATGCCGACGATCGCCTGCATCCCGGCGCGCTCGACGCGGTCCGTGCCGGTTGGCGGGCCAACCCGGATGTCGATTTCCTCTGTGGCGGCTGGCTGCTCATCTCAGAGAATGGCGACACGGTTCGTATTTGCGAGCCAGGGGAATTGTCCGTTCGCAGCCTCACCCGACAGGCGCACGTCTTCTCCGGGGCGATGTTCATGCGGGCCTCGTTCGTGCGTGAATGTGGCGCGTTCGACAAGGACCTGCATTTCTGCATGGACTACGACCTGGTGCTGCGCCTCGCGTCGAACGGGTGGCGCACGGTGCAGATCCCCGAAGTGCTCGGTGAGTTCCGGTGGCACACCGCGAGCAAGACCGGTGCGCTGGATCTCGGCGTCGTGCGCGAAGGGCTCACCGTTCGACGCCGCTACGCCCGAGGAGCGGTCGCGAAGGCTGAGGCGTGGGCGTCGTCGATCGTGCACCTGATCGCGGTGCTCGCGCTACCGGTGCGGCGCTCCAGCTGGTACTCCCGGCTGCGTCTGCGCAGCGCGACGGCGCCGTAGCCTCGGCGAACCCGCTCAGGCGTCGGTGTTCGTCAGCGCCTCGTCGAGCTCCGTCGACCCGCGGCGACTCGGCAACAAGCGGGTCACTGCCGCCACGATCTGCTCGCTGAGGCGGTCCCGTCCCACCTGGTTGAGGTGCTCGCTGCCGTCGCGGGGGTCGATGAACTCCTCGGTGCCGAACACGGTGCCGGTCTGCAATATCTCGGCGTCCGCGCCCAACCCGGCGCGGTAAGCGGCGTCGAGGACGGCGAAGTTGCGCGTGGCCAACTCGGCGAACTGCGCGCCGTGCAGCTCGCTTCCCTTCTGTACCGGAACGGGGGTCTGGTACGCGACTACCGCGCAACCGAGCTCGCGGAGCATCCGGCCCATCCTGGTCATCGCCTCGATGTGCTCACCCTCGTCGGGCACCAGCCCGCCGTGGTGGTAGGCGTAGAGCAGCTTGAGCCGGCCGCGCTCGTCGAGACCGTGAGTCGCGGGGTCTTTGAGCCGCCGGATGTAGTCGCCGACGGTCAGCTCGCCGGCCCAGGTGTGGTGCGGCAGGCGGTGAAAGCTCGAGAAGTCCGCCGGCGTCGGCCGCGGGAATCCGGCTCGAACCTGCCGCGGAGTGACGTGCGGGCCGAGCCCGTGGAGAAAGGCAGTCGCCTGCTTGTGGCCGAAGATCGGATGCTCGATCCAGGGCAGCGTGCGCACCCGGACGCAGATCGGGACGATCACTAAGGGCCGCGCGCCGGTCGTGGCGGCCAGCCGGAGATATTGGGTGTACAGCGCGGGGTGGTAGCTACCGCCGTGCAGCACGTGCATGGACACGTCCGGCCCCAGCGCATCGCCGACCATCGTGTACAGGCGGCGCTTGTCCTCGTCCGCTGGACTGACGAAGCTCAACGCGGAGTCGCCGAGATACAACACGTCCGGCGGATCGGTACGCAGCCTGGTGAGCAGCTGGCGCGCTCCGCGCACCTCGGCGTTGTCGAGGCGGGCCATCGTGCGGCGAGCGTGGTACACGCCCACGCTCAGCCGCCGACGAACCCAGGGCGGACGCGGTACGTCGTCGCGTGACGAGGCACTCATGGCAAGGGTGTCTCCGTGGATCTGGCCAGGCGGCCGGCGGGTGTCAGGTAGCGGTGCGTGCTCCGCGTTACGACATGATTCTAAAGCGAGATCACGGCACACGCGACTCGAACCGGGAGGTCTAGGCGCACCCGTCCGCCGGTGTGAACATGCGACTCGCGAGCGCGAACCGTAGGCTGCCGCGCATGTCTCTTGCACCGGTTAAGCGACGTCTCGGCGATGTCCGACGGCGGATGAAGGGCGTGCGGCCGCGGAGCGAGACACCGTTCGCGACCCACGTCCCGGTGTTGATCGCCCTCGCTGCTCGCCGGCCGATCCGCCGGGTCCTCGAGTTCGGATCCGGCGACTTCAGCACGCTGCTGTTCCTCGACCGCGGTGCATTTCCCGACGTCACCGAAGTGACCAGCTATGAGGACGATCCGGAGTGGGCGCAGCGGGTTCTCGATCGGGCCGGCGACGAAACGCGGCTGCGCCTTGAGATCGTCGACTCGGTGCCGGCCGCGGTTCCGGACGTCGTCGACGACTACGACCTGATCCTGGTCGACGACTCGGTGAGCACCGAGCTCCGGTCCCGGACGATCTCGGCCGTCGCCGAGCGGCGGCCGCGGGGCGTCGTCGCCGTTCATGACTTCGAATTGCCGCCGTATCCCAGTGCGGCAAGCGCGTTCGACCGCGTCGAGATCATCCGGTCGTTCAATCCGCAGGTCGGGCTCGCGTGGTTCGGTGATGCCGTCGACCGGGGCGAATTGGCGCGGGTAAAGGCCACCGTCGAGGCGCACCGCAGGCTGCCGGTCACCGACGTCGCGGGCTGGACGCGGGCCCTGCGGACGTAGGCGTCAGAGCGCGCGGACGACCCGCGCCGGATTGCCCGCTACGACGCTGTCGGGTGGCACCTCGCCGGTGACGACCGCTCCGGCGCCGACGACGGAGTTGTCACCGATCCGCGCGCCGGCCAGGACGTAGGCACCCGCCCCGACGAAGACATTGGCGCCGATGACGATCTCGTCCCGGGGTTCGGGCTCGGGCAGCGGCGCGTAGCGCCGTCCGGCCGCGGCCAGTGGGTGGAAATTGGAGTCGACGATCGTGGCGTTCGCCCCGATCAAACAGTGGGGGCCGATCTCGACCCGGCCGGCCGCGCACACGGTCGCGCCGCTCATGCCGACGTCGTCACCGATGACCAGGTGCGCGCCGGGACGGATCGTCCGGATCACGCAGCCGTGGTTGAGGCCCATCACGTGTCGACGCCGACCCGAGATCGCGTTGAAGCGTTCACCGAGGACGAGGGTCGAACCGGGCGCGGCAGTGATTGTCGGAAAGCCGAAGAACTCGGCGGATTCCGGAACGGTGATGCCTTGGCGCCGGAGATAGCTGCGGACCATGCGCCGCTCGAGCCAGCCGGCGCTGTGCCGGATCTCGGCGGCGAGGCTGAGCAGCGACGAGCGCGCCGGCGACGCCGGGTTGTCGCCCGCGGCAGGTTCGTGCACGCGGCGGAGCATAACTTCTCGAACGCGGACGTGCCGGGTGACTACCGGGCCGCCCCGACCGCGGCGGCCCGGTGCCGTCCGCCATAGCCGCGCCGGGTCGCGAGCGTTTCGAGGGTCGGATCGTCGAGCTGGTG
>JAODNL010000475.1 GCA_025465405.1 Pseudonocardiales bacterium
CCGGAAGTACATCTCCGGCGCCGCGCAGATGTGCGTCACGGCGAGGTCCTGGTCGCTCAGCAGCGCCAGCGCGACCGACTCGTCGAACCGGCGCGTGGTGGTGACCCGGCCACCCCAGTAGAGGGTCGGGCTGGTGAACGTGTTCAGACCACCGGCCCAGAACAGCGGCAGGAGGTTCAGATGGTGGCCGTTCGGCTCGGCGAACCGGGAGGTTGCCGCCATATTGAGCGCGTGGAACAGCACCGTCCGGTTCGCACCGGTAACGCCCTTCGGCAGCCCGCTGGTGCCCGACGTGTAGGTGATCTGCGTGATCGCCTCCGGATCGAGAAGGTCACCGCGTACGAACCCGGCATCGGCGATCAACTGCTCGTACGGCGAGGAGGGTGTCGGTCCACCCCAGGACAGCAACGGCAGGCGGCGGTCGGCGGCGAGACTCACCGCAGTCGACGCGTGCTCGTCGTCGTGCACGAGCAGCACCGGCTGGCAGTCGTCCAGGATGCCGATGAGCTCGCCGGTCTCGAGGCGCCAGTTGAGCGGGGCGAAGATCGCGCCGATGCGAACGCAGGCGAAGTGCAGCTCGAACGTGCGCACGTCGTTCTCGGCGAGCACGCTGACACGATCCCCGCGCCGCACGCCGAGTTGGTCGCGCAGACCGGCGGCGAGCGCGCCGACTCGCTCGTCGAGCTGTCGCCAGGTGCGTGACTCATCGGTATCGACGCAGGTAATCGCCGTGTGGTGGGGCCGTCGCCTTCCGTGGTAATCGACCCAGTCGCGCATCGGCACGCCGATGGCCGACTCCGCTGCGATCCTATCGGTCATGTCGGAATCCTCGGGCTCACTCGATGCTCCGTCCGGCCGCATTGCCCTCGCGGATCGCGACCTGCAGGTCGCGCGCGGCGAGCGCGTCGCCGACGAGCCGCACGTCAGCCACCCGGCCGGCCAGCTCCGTAGCCAGCTGGCTGCGTGAAGTCTTGTAGCTGATCAGCACGACGAGATCCGCGGCGACGGTGGCGTCGGGCGCGCCTACCAGCGAACGCACCGTCGCCTTGCCGGGCTGGACGCGCGTCAGCGTGGTGCGGGTGAGCGTCTCGAATTCGGCCGAGCCTGAGTACAGCCGCTCGAGCGCCGGTGCCATCCGCATCGCGGCATCCACCAGCGGCCCGAAGTACGGCAGGCGGGTCGCCACCGTCACGTGGACGCCGTGCGTGAGGAGGTACTCGACGATCGACACCGCCTCGTACTGGCCCACATCGTCGACGACCAGCGCGGATGAACCCGACGCCGGTGCTTCGCGTCCGAGCAACTCGACGCTGGAAACGACGTTCGGCAACTCCACGCCGACGACGACCTCGCCGGGCGCGGCGATGAGCCGGCCGTCCATCGTCGGATCGGCGCCAGTGGCGACGACGACGACATCCGGCGTCAACGCGACGACGTCGGCGGCGGAGAGCGGCATCGACAGGTGGCAGTCGACGCCCAGCCGCCGCATCTCGTCGCGATACCACTCCGCGATGTCGTCCAGCCCCTGCGTCGTCGGCGCCCGCCGGGCGATGTTGAGCGCCCCACCGAGCCGGTCGTACGCCTCGTACAGCGAGACCTCGTGACCGCGCAACCGAGCGACCCGGGCGGCTTCGAGGCCGGCCGGGCCACCACCCACCACGACGACCCGCCGCGGTGTGCTCGTCGTGCCGATGACGTCGTCGCCGAAGGCGCGCTCGCGCCCGACGGCCGGGTTCACGGTGCAGCCCAGGCGGAGATCCACGCCGCTCGTCCGGGCGATGCACCCCTGGTTGCAGCCGATGCAGGGTCGTACCTCGGCGCCCCGCCCGTCGCGGGTCTTGCGCACCAGGTCGGGATCGGCGATGTGTGCCCGCACCATGGCGACGAGGTCGCACTCGCCGGTGCGCAGCGCCTGTTCGACCTCTTCGAGCGTTCGGAACCGGCCCGTGACGATCCGCGGCACACCGGTGACCTCGGCCGTCACCTGTCCGCTCGAGGGCAGCATGTAGCCAGCCGGGCGATCCATCCCGCCCATCATCCAATGCATGGCGTAGTAGTCGCCCATGGTCGCGTTCAGGTAGTCGATCAACCCCATCTCGACCAACCGTCGCGCCACTTCGGCAACGGTGTGCTCGTCGAGGTCACCGTCGATCTGGCCGGCCCCCATCCGGACGCCGACGGGCAGGTCGGGGCCGACCACGGCGCGGATGGCCGTCAGGACCTCGACGAGGAACCGCATCCGGTTCTCCAGCGGACCGCCGTACCGGTCCTCGCGGGTGTTCGTGAGCGGCGACAGGAACTGGTGCATGAGATAGCCGTGGCTCGCCGCCACCTCGATACCGTCGAGACCGCCTTCGGCCGACCGGCGGGCCGCGGCGGCGAACGCGGCGACGAACTCCCCGACCTCGTCGGTGGCGATCGGGACCGCCGGCAGACCGCTCACCGGCCCCGGCAGCGCACTCGCCCCACGCATGGGAAGCCCGCCCGGCGGCGGGTAGACGTGGCCGCCATGCCAGAGCTGCTGGAAGACCTTCATGCCGTGCGGCCGAAGCGCGGCCATGAGCTTCTGGTAGCTGGGAATGACCGAGTCGTCGTAGCCCACCAGGCCGAGCACACTAGACGGGTGAACCGCCGTCGCCTCGATGATCGACAGTCCGACACCGCCACGCGCTCGAGCGAGGTGGTAGTCGATCAGGTCGTCACTGACCTGACCGATTCCCATCTTCGTCAGGTGCGCCGTTCGTACAACGCGGTTGGGGATTCGCACACCTCGGATGTCGATCGGCTCGAACACCCGCCGCAAACCGTCCGTCATCACGGCTCCTTCTTTGAATTGCCAATACGCTATCTAACAGTGTTCGATTGGTCTATGAGTGCATTCCGGGGACGGGTCACATCGTGTTCGTAGCCGTTACTCAGGACGGCATCGAGGTCGGCGAGCCCGATGACTGCAGGTCGCTGGACGTCCGCGCGGCGGCTGGCGACATGGCGGCCGTGGACGCTGCCTTGCGGGCGGGCGGACTGGGCAGGTGGGACGGCGGCGCGGAGGCCGATCTCGACCTCGCCGACCTGCGCCGCCGGGCGCAGACCGGCGCCATATCGGACAGCTGGCCGGCTCGCTGGGACGCCATGGTCGGCTACGCGCGCGGCAAAGGGTGGCTGTCGGCTGACGGGACGACGGTGCGGGCACACGTCGTCGCGCTGTAGGCGTCAGCCGGCGGCCGTCGCTTCACGCGGCTCGCTGGACTCGTGGTTGCGAAGCAGGCCACGCAGGATGAATGACCGGTAAGCCTCCGCGACCGGTACGCCCTGACGGGGCGTCTCGCCGGAGCCGGACGTGTACCACCGCGCGACAGTGAACAACACGTCGCGGATGAACCGGTACGCGAGCGACACGTCGAGGTGCGGGTCGAACTCCCCCTCGTCGACGCCGCGCTGCAGCGTGGTGAGCCACACCTGCACGAGGTCGTGCTCCAGCGGTTCGAGGTAGGTGAACTCGGGCCGTTGGCCGAGATACTGCCGCTCGTTCTGCAGGATCATGATCGCCACGCGGTTCGTCGGCATCGAGTCGAAGGAAGCCCGCAGCAGCTCGTCGATCGCCTCCGTGGCGCGCAGCGTCCGGCCGGCGATCTGCAGGCACTCGTCGCGGAACCAGCGCGCGTAGCTCCCGACCAGCTCGTCGACCACGCCTTCCGTCGAGGTCGCGTAGCGGCGCAGCGATGACACGTCGGTGCCGGTGGCGTGAGCGAGCTGCTCCAGCGAGACGCCCGAGGAGCGGTCCCCCGCCGCACCCACCTCCGCGGAGCCGGGTAGTTGCAGCTGCCCGTAGCCACCCTGGAAGAAGACGAGCGGCACGCCCAGCTCGCTCGCTTCCAGCTGAAGCACCCGTCCGATGGCGATGTAGTGGTCGCCGGACTCGAAGGTCTGAGTGAGCTCGCAATCGATCCAGGCCATGACGCCGTCGAGCACGGGCGCGCCGGACGGCGCCGGCTGCCAGCTCACGCCGGCGAACTTGTCCAGGCCCTTTCGGGCGAACTGAGCGCAGAGCTGTTCCTGTCCCGCACTGAGGATGTTGACGCAGAACGTGCCGGCATCACGGATCTCGGGCCAGCTCGTGGAGGACTTGTCCGGTAAGAACGCGACCAAGGGAGGCTCGAGCGACACCGAGGTGAACGAACTCACCGCCATGCCGGCCGGACCGGAAGGACCGATCGCGGTGATGACGGCTACGCCTGTCGCGAAGTGGCCGAGGACGTGGCGGAACCGGCCGGAGTCGACCGTGGCATCAGGCTGCACCATCGGCGTCGTCAAGTCACCGAGGCAAAGCGAACCGGCATCGCACGAGGACCGAACTGGTTCGTGCCGCCGCTGAACGACGGCTCGCCGTCGAGCTCGACATCCGGGATCGTGTCCAGCACGTAGTTCAGGGTCAGCCGCAGTTCGAGGCGGGCCAGCGCCTCGCCGATGCAACGGTGCCGTCCGCTGCCGAACGTGAGGTGCTGGGTGATGCCGGGCCGGTCGATGTCGAATTCGCCCGGGTGCTCGAACTTGTCGGGATCGCGGTTGGCGCCGCCGTACACGAGCATGACCTTCTCGCCCGGACAGAGCGTCGAGCCGCGCAGTGTCGTCTGCTCACGCACCGTGCGGCCCATGTTCCACACCGGCGGGTGCAGCCGCAGCGTCTCGTCGATGACCTTGTCCACGAGCGACCGGTCGGCGAGCACTCGGTCCCTCAGACCTGGTTCGCTGACCAATCGGTAGAGCAACATGCCCATGCCGTTCACCGTGGTCTCGTGACCCGCCACCACGAGCAGCTGGACGAGGCCGAGCAGTTCACGCTCCGGTATCAGCTCACCGTCGATCTCGGCGTTGACATACGCGCCGAGCAGGTCCTTGACCGGTTCGCCGCGGCGCGCCTCGATCTCCTCCTCGAGGAAGGCTTCGAGCTCCGCTGCCTTCGCCCGCGCCAGCTCCGGCTTACCGGTTGCGGCGAGGAACTCCTCGGCGAGCCGGCGAATGCGCCGCCAGTCCGTGTCGATGCCGAGGATCAGGCAGATGGCCAGCACGGGAACCGGCCGCGCTACGTCCACCACGATGTCGGCCTTGCCCGCCGGCAGCAACGGCTCGAACGCGTCGGCGATGATCCGCCGGATGCCGGGAACCCACGGCTCGAGCGCCTTCTCGGTGAAGTTCGGCAACACCAGCTTGCGCAGCTTGCTGTGCCTCGGCGGGTCCAGCTCCGCCGGGATGACCGGCATGCTCGCTCCGGTCGGCGGGATCATGATGCCCTCGGTAACCGTGTAGGTCTCCCAGTCGCGCGACGCCTCGACTACGTCCTCGTACTTCGTGAGCATCCAGAACCCGGTCGACGCGTCGCTCCAAGCCACGGGACAGCGGGATTGGACGTCATTGATGCGCTCGTACAGGTGCGTGATGAGCTCCGGATCCGTGTTGTCGAACGACACGGTCTCGGGGCGGCTTGTCCTGGCAGTCATGGTGCCCTCCGTGCGGATGTGGCTGTTCCGAGACGTTACCTTACAGCGTTCGGTAAGTTGTGGGAACGGCCAATCCGACGGGGCGTCCGATCTCGATGCTCGAACGCGGGACCTTGCAGTGCAGCCAAACATCGTTCAATATTGAGGCAGCGCGGACCTGCCCCACCACGGAAATGGAGGGTCGCGATGATTCATCACCTGGCAATTACGCCGAAGAACTTCGACGAGTCGCACAAGTTCTACACCGAGGTCATGGGATTCAAGCTCGTCAAGATCGTCAAGCGGCAGGCCATGGGCGGTCGCAAGGCGGGCTGGACCAAGCACGTCTTCTACGACACGGGCAAGGGCTCGTACTTCGTGCTGTGGGACCTGCACCTGACCGGCCTCGCGGACGACGACTGGAACGCGGCGATCTCGACGGGACTCGGCCTGCCGTGGTGGATCAACCACATCGCGTTCGAGGTCGACTCGCTCGAGGAGCTCGAGGAGCGCAAGCAGCGCTGGCTCGCCGCTGGGAACAAGGTGAGCGAGGTCGTCCACGAGTTCATCACCTCGATCTACACCAAGGATCCCGACGGCAACATGGTCGAGTTCACGTGCAACACACGGGCACTCACCGAGGAAGACCGCATCGAGGCCGAGCAGCTGCTGCTCGACGACTCCCCCGCCGTGGATCCCGACTACCCCGGCATGATCTACCTGCCGGACGGTCGCGTCATCGAGGCACCGTCGTCCCCGGTCGAGACCGCCCCGGAGCCCGTCGGCGAGTGGGCCGACACCGCGTCGTCCTACTGACCCACGCTTTCCTGCTGAGCCACGCGTTCAGAGACGCAACGCCGCTTCCTCACCGTCACGGAACGCATCCGTCGCGACACGCGCTGCGACCGCGTCGCCGATGACGGTGTAGGGCAGCCCCAGCCGGATCGCCGCCTCAACGACCGCGACCCGCGGCTCGGGAGCCGTCACGGCCACCACTGTGCCGGCGTCGAGGTCCGCCACGGTGGTGCCGTCGGGCCGCACGACGGAGACGGTACGGCCGTCGGCGGCACCGACAAGCGCTTCGGTATGGATACCCGCGAGCTTGCGCCGCAGGATGTCAGGAGTCTCCATCCGCTGGCTGATGCCGCCATAGGGCATCACCACCTCGAACGGCGTGACGAGGTGGACGCGCGCTCCGGCGTTCGCCAGAGCCTCGGCAACCAGAGCCCCCTCATTCGCACCGAGCGCGTCGTAGACGACTACATCGCGGTCGAGCTGGGCATTCGGGCCGAGCGCATCGAGAGCCGAGATCGTCTGCGTGGTCGCCGCCCCGTCGAATGCCTCGCCCGGCTGTGATTGCGCACCGGTCGCGACGACGACGTGGTCGGGCGCTAACGAGCGCAACAACGCCTCGTCCACCGTCACGCCGAGATGCACGGGTACGGACAACTCGGCAAGTTCCCTGGTGAGGTGGTCGACGGTGCTGGCCAGGTCCGATGCCGCGGTCCGCTCGACGGCGCGCAGGCGGCCGCCGGTGCGCGCGTCGGAGTCGAACACCTGCACGCGATGTCCGCGACGGGCAGCGATCTCGGCGCATTTGAGGCCCGCGGGGCCGGCACCGACGACCACGACGTCCTTCGGCTCCGCGGCCGGTTCGACGTGCAACTCGTGCTCGCGCATCGCTTCTGGATTGTGGATGCAGCTGATCTCGGAGAAGCCGGCCAGCTTGCGACTGTTGCACACCAGGGCCCCGACGCACGGTCGAATCCGATGCGCGTCGCCGCGGGCGAACTTCGCGACGATGTCGGGGTCGGCGATGTGGGCCCGCGTCATGGCAACCATGTCGCACGCGCCCGACTGCAGCAGGCTCTCGGCGATACCGACGGATGCGATCCGGCCGACGCCGATCAACGGCACGTGGTGCTCGAGGGCGGCGTTGAGCTGCTGTGCCTTCGGCATGTTCACTGCCTCGCGGTGGCGATAACTAGGGATCGCCTGGGCGTAGGTCTTGCCGCCGTGCCCGACGGTGGTGTTCAACACGTCGATCTCTCCGGTGGCCACAACCGCCCGGACCGTGTCGACCAAGCCACGCGTACCCAGGCCGCCGTCCTCGGGCGAGCGCATGTCGTCCGTGGCGGTCCGGTAGCCGAGGATGCGGCCAGGGCCGATCTCGGCGCGTACGGTCTCGACGATCCGCCGCAGGAACAGCGTGCGGTCCTGGCCCCACTTGTCGGAGCGGCGGTTGAGCCACGGGCTGATGGACTGTTGCCCGAGGTAACCGTGCGCACCATGGATCTCGCAGCCGTCGAAACCGGCGACCGCGGCCATGCGGGCAATACGGCCGTAACCGGCGATCATCATCTCGATCTGCTCGTCGGTCATCGCGTGCGCGACCTCGCCGTAATCGGTCACC
>JAODNL010000493.1 GCA_025465405.1 Pseudonocardiales bacterium
CAAGACAGCACAAGTCATCATCGCCGGACACGCCTTCATGCAGAACCTGCGCCGTGGACACTACGAACTCGCCGTTGACGCCCCGCCGATGACGCGGGTCGCCGCTACGTTTACAGAACTCGCCCAAGCGATCTGACCGCGCACCCGACGCGGGTTCAACTGGCCCGGGACAACGCGCGACCACCGTCCCTGCTTGTCGCGGGCTGTCGAACCATCCGCCCGGCGACGACAGCCGTCCGATGGCTTCTGGTTGGGTGGCGCCCGGTTGGCGGCGGGGCAGGCGAAGCGTTCGCGAGAAGATCACCACGGCGGTCTCCCGCTTGGGACACGGGCCGGGTGTCCCGCATTCGATGCATCTGCCGTGAGCGCTGGAGGTGGCGTGCGTGTCGAGTAGGCGTTGCGCCTCGGCCAGCTGCGCGTCGGCCGTCACGGCGTAGTACGTGGTCGCCGTCATCGCTTCGTTCCGTCTCCCTCTGCGTTTGTCGAACGCGCGTAGTCCAGTAGCGCCAACGCCGTACCCGATACGCGTGTACTGCTGGCAACCTCGGCGCGCAGCAGCGCGCCGAAGCCGGCTTCGCCGAGTTCGGCGGCCAGCCGGCGCAGTCGCTGCACGCTGGCGGCAGTTGACAGTTCGCGCGTCGCCGTCCACGACGACTGCTCGACCGCCCAGCGGTGCACCAGGTGGTGAGCGTTCTCCCCGGTCGCTGCCGGTGCCACCTGCCCGCACTCCACCAGCCACTCCGCGAACAGCGACATCGCCGCATCGGCCAGCGCGTGCCGCCGTTCCCGGCGGCGGCATAGGCCAAGGACTATGGCGGCCTCTCCGAACGCCTCGTGCAGGTCAACGTGCGCGGCGCCGGGGTGCAGGTCGTCAGAGTCTGACAGTGGCGAGCTAACGGCGATTGGCGTCAACCACTCGGCGGCCGTTCCCAAGATGCCTACTGGTACGACCCATGGCAGATCCGCCCGCGCCGGCCCGTCCGCGCCGGTCACCACCTCGGCGGGGCGAATTCCGTTTACGCTGGGCGTCGTCGGGTCGTCCTCGTCTACGACCATCGGCGTAGCATCCCCGCCCACCAGCGGTGCCCGGTACCTCCGGGCCGCTCAGCCGCCGTGGTGCTACCGGGCAACCCTTGCGCGGTAAGGGAATCGGCCCAGCCGGCGCAGCGCGGGCAGCTCTTGACCGTGCCGCAGTCGGCACACCATCTGTTTTTGACCTTGAACGACAGCAGCCCCGCCAGAAACCCGAGCAGCATCGCCAGGATGACTGTCACCAGGTGGCCCATGGCGCCCTCCATGCGGTAGGGAAAGTGCGACATGACCGTCCGGTCAGCTGATGCGCCGACCGGATTTCACACCCCGGCGGTAGGCCTGCGCGCTGATGATCGACGGCAATCCTCATGACGATCACCGCTTGTACTCGTCATACGGCAGGTTGGTACGTCTGCTCATGCCGCCGAGGTGGTAGCCAGTGACGTTGGTAGGCATGGCCGTGTCTTCGGCCGGCTGATCGTGCCGGCGTCCTTCGTTCGTGCGCGTGGGGGCGGCGTGGGGTGGATCCACCCACGCCTGCGGGTCGTATGAGCGGGGGTCCTCACCGGCCGCCACGATCACTGATGCCGCATGCTGACGCGGCGGGCACGGTATGCGGTTGCCGCATTGCGCACACCTGCCATTCCCGGCGCCGCAATGGCGTCGGTAGATATCTATGCAGAGCTTGTGCAGATCGGAACCGGCCAGGGTGGAGATCGACGCCCCCATTGCCAATGTCCCTTGCATGCCCGCTGTCAGCGCGTTCGCCGTCCGCGAAGCGTTCACCGAACCCCCTTCGGAAACTGGTCAATTGCAGGTAGCTTCAGCGAACCGCGAATTGCCGCCTGTGGATACGCTGTCAAGACCAGCGACGCGGTGAAAGCGGTGAAAGATCGTTTAGCCGACAAGGGGCGCACCATGGCGCACGCACGCAACGCCAACGCGAAACTCGCGGCCGTGATCGTCCAGACCGGCTGGTCGCACGCCCAAGTCGCCAGAGCCTTCGTTCGTGTGGCCCTCGAAAGCGACGCCCGCGAGTTCGCCGGAGTCGCCAGATCCCACGTGTCTCACTGGGTCGGCGGGTCCAGGCCGTCGGGACGGGCTCCGGTGATCTTGTGCGAGGTGCTGTCGCGTCGGCTGGGTCGGATCGTCACCCTTGACGAGATCGGGCTCGCCGTTGAGTCCGTGTCCTCGCGCGGTGCGCTGGACTGGCGGGTCGATACGCTGGTCGCGCTGGCCGATCTCGGGAGAGTGGACGTGGACGCAGAGCGCAGGCGGGTTCTTGGAGCCGCCGCCTACTCGGTGGCCGCGCTCGCCCTGCCCAGCCGGCCATGGTGGACGCAGATGGCCGGGCGCGGCAGGGCCCGCCGCAGCGCCGAAGCGCGCAGCGTCGGCCGCGGCGACCTGGAGGCCGTCCGCGACATGGTGTCGATGTTTTCGCGAGTCGATCAGCGCCGCGGCGGCGGCCATGCTCGCACGGCTGTTGTGCAGTACCTGACGTCGGATGTTGCCAGCTACCTGCGCGGGAACTTCTCCGACGATCGGGTACGCCGCGAGATGTTTTCGGCTGCCAGTGAGCTTGCCTATCTGTCGGGCTGGATGGCGTTCGATAACGCCGAACACGCCATCGCCCAGCACTACTTCGCGGTGGCGGTGAAACTCGCCGCCGAAGCCGACGACCCGCCGATGGCCGGTCACGTGCTGCGGGCCATGGCACATCAGGCTATCGATCTAGGCCATGATCGGCAGGCTCTGGACCTGGCAGCCGCGTCCATAGACGGTCAGCGGTACGCGCTGGCCAGCCCACGTGAGCGGGCCTTGTTCGGGGTCGTGTATGCCCGGTCGCTGGCCGCGACCGGGCAGAAGCAAGCCGCCGCCGCGGCGCTGATCCGAGCCGAAGACGACCTCGCCGCCGCCGAGCCGGGCAACGACGAGCCCAGCCGGGTGTTCTTCTTCGGAGAAGCCAGCCTTGCCCACGAAACCGCGTGCGCGCTACGCGACCTCGGGGACCTGCCCGGCGCCATGCGCGAGTTCCGCCGCAGCGTGCGCACCCGCAAGGCGGCGACGTTCACCCGTACCCACGCCGTGACGCTCGGCTACCTCGGCGCCGTGCAAGCACGCTACAGCGGCATCGAGGAAGCCTGCTCGACATGGTCGAGCGCCCTGGACACGATGGATGGCATCCGCTCGGGCCGCACCCGTCAGGTCGCGGTCGACATGCGCGCAGTGCTATCGCCGTTCCGCCGGCGTGGCCTGCGGGTACTGGCCGACCTGGACACCCGCGCCGCAACCTACCTGGCCTCAGTAACCTGACCCGGCCACGGCGGTACAGGTTACGAGATGGCGATCGGCAGGCGCCCGTAAGGCAAGCAGACCGGGTTTCGGCGACGGAAAGAAGGAAATCATGACAGCCGAGTCGTTGCAGGTCGAGCCCATCGCTCAGGTGATCGGTGGGCGCATCGAGCCGACCGACGACTACTGGGGCGGCACCCGCTCCATCATCCGGGTCGACAGCACCCGGTTCGGCGTCGACGCGACGGCCGGGTT
>JAODNL010000502.1 GCA_025465405.1 Pseudonocardiales bacterium
AGACGCCGCAGCGGGATGGCACGGATGAGCGCGTCCTGCATCTTCTGCGGCTGGCTGCGGAACAGCGGGGTGTCGGTGGGGCCGGGACACACGGCGTTGACAGTGATCTGGTGTCTGGCCATCTCGCGTGCGAGCGACTTGCTGAACGCGATCACGCCGCCCTTGGCGCCGGCGTAGACGGTTTCGCCGGAACTGCCGACGCGGCCGGCGTCGCTCGCGACGTTGACGATACGTCCGGGCATGTCCCGCTCGGTCATCCGCTCGAGGAACGCCCGGCAGATCTCGACCGGGGCCATGAAGTTCAAGGCGACCAGCTGGTCCCAGTACTCGCGCGAGTTGCTGAGGAACGGTTCGATGACGTCCCAGCCCGCGACGTTAACGACGATCGAGACCTCCCCGACGGCCGATTCGACCTTCGCCGCCAGGTCGACAAGTGCGTCGCGCTCGGTGAGGTCGACCTCGAACGCGTGGTGTGGGATCCCGCCGAGTTCCGCCACGACCTGCCTCGCACCAGCGACGTCCTTGTCGATCGCGGCGAGCGTCGCGCCGCCGCGAGCCAGCTCGATCGCGACAGCCCGACCGATCCCCGACGCCGCCCCGGTGACCACAGCTACCTTGCCGGAGAAGTCCATCGATCCAGTCCTTCATCAAGACCGGCCAGCCACTTCGGGCCATGCCGCGCCATCGGTCATTTTGAATGAGTATTCGTTCGGCACGCTATCCCGCTGGAGATGCGCGGGTCAAGAACCGGTGAGGGTCACCGCACGGCCGAGTGTCCGGTCAACGCTCGACCGATCGCGAGGCTGTGCATCTGCGCCGTGCCCTCGTAGGTCAGCACAGACTCCAGGTTCACCATGTGCCGGATGACCGGGTACTCCAGCGAGATCCCGTTCGCACCGAGCACCTCACGAGACTCCCGGGCGATTCGAAGCGCCTCGCGGGTGTTGTTGAGCTTCCCGATGCTGACCTGCTCGGGGCGGATGCGGCCGGCGTCCTTCAGCCGGCCGAGATGCACGGCGAGCAGCAGGCCCTTCCCGTACTCCAGGGCGAGGTCGGCGATCTTCTGCTGGACGAGCTGGAACGCGGCGATCGGTTTGCCGAACTGGTGGCGGTTGCCTGCGTAGGTCAACGCGGTGGACAGGCAGTCGCCCGCCGCCCCGAGGGCACCGAAGACGATCCCGAAGCGGGCCTCGTTCAGACATGAGAGCGGGCTCGACAGCCCTCGGCTGCGGGGCAGCAGCGCGGAGGCGGGAAGGCGGACCCCGTCGAGGACGAGTTCGGACGTGACGGACGCGCGCAGCGAGAGCTTGCGGTGGATCCGGTTGGCCGAGAAGCCATTCGTGTCGGTGGGGACGACGAAGCCGCAGATGCCGTCGGCCGTCTGCGCCCAGACGATGGCAACGTCGGCGATGTCGCCGTTCGTGATCCACATCTTGGTGCCAGTGAGGACCCAGTCGGATCCGTCACGTTCGGCGCGGGTGCGCATGCTCGACGGGTCCGAGCCGTGGTCCGCCTCGGTCAGCCCGAAGCACCCGATCGCCTCGCCGGCGGCCATGGGCGGCAGCCACTGGCTGCGCTGCTCCTCGCTGCCGAACTCGTGGATGGCGAACATCGCCAACGAGCCCTGGACCGACACGAGCGACCTGATCCCCGAGTCACCGGCCTCGAGTTCCAGACAGGCCAGCCCGTAGCTGACCGCACTGGATCCGGCACAGCCGTAGCCGTGAAGGTGCATGCCGAGCACCCCCAGCCGGCCGAGTTCCTTGGCCAGCTCACGGGCCGGGAGCTCGCCGGTCTCGAACCAGTCGGCGACGTCCGGGCTGACCCGGTCGCGCACGAAGTTCCGGACGACCGCGCGCATCGCGCGCTCGTCCTCGGACAGGAGGTGGTCGACGTCGAACAGGTCGGCCAGGGTCTTTGCGGCCTTTGCGGTGGGCGGGGTGGACGGCATGGGACTCTCCCGGATCGATACGAACGCATGGCGGGCGCGGGGACGGGTGGGGCGACGACCCGTCCGCGGGGCGAACGGTCGCGGCGTCCTTGACGGAGGTGTCTAAGCAGAAATAGGGTATCGAGTGACTGTTCATTCATTACGAGGCGGGTCCTGTGAGTCGCGCGACAGTCGCTGCCGCGATTGCATGTACCGCGACAGATTGCAAATATCCCGTCACCCCCCGGACGGCCGAGAACCGAGGACCAGCGTGATCGACCCGTTGTTGCCTGCGCACACCGCAGCGTTCGCCGAAGCCGTCCGCGGCTTCGCCAGCACCCGGCTGCGTCCGGGCTACCAGGCGCGCGAGCGGGAGGGCCGGTTCGACCCGGAGCTCATCAAGGAGATGGCTCGCTTGGGCCTGCTCGGCCTGCGGGCGCCGGCCGAGCTCGGCGGCGAGGGCGCCGACGCGGTCACCACCGGAATCGCGGCCGAGGAGGTCGGCCGGGCCGACCTTAGCGCCGGCTACCTCATCAACAACACCGCGCTCGCGACAGAGGTCCTCGTGGGCGCGGGGAATCCCGAGCAGCAGCGCCGCTTCGTTCCCGAGATCGCGACCGGGCAGGTCGTGCCCGCCCTGTGCCTCACCGAGCCGCAGCACGGCTCCGACGCCGCCGCGATCGAGATGCGTGCCCGTCGCCACGACGGCGGCTGGGTCCTTTCCGGCGAGAAGACCTCGATTACCTTCGGCATGTCCGCCGCGACCGGGTTGGTGCTCGCCCGCACCGGCGGTGACGGCGCACGCGGCATCACCGCGTTCTACGTCGACCTGCGTGACGCGGCGGTCACGCGATCGCCCTTCCGCGACATGGGCGGGGTAGCCATCGGGCGTGCGTCACTGCACTTCGACGAGCTGTTGGTGCCCGACGACCGGGTTGTCGGCGACGTCGGCGGCGGGTTCACCCAGGTAATGCACGGCTTCGAATTCGCGCGGGCCGTCATCGCGCTGATCTGCATCGGCGCCGCGAGCGCCTCGATCGACGAGGCGCTCCAGCATGCGCGCGATCGGACGGCGTTCGGCCAGCCGATCGGCCGCTTCCAAGGCGTGGCGTTCACCCTGGTCGAGCACTCGACCAAGCTGGCCGCCGCTCGCCTTCTTGCACTGCGCGCGCTCGAACTCAAGGACCGGGGCCTGGACCATGCTGTCGAGTCCAACATGGCGAAGTGGTGGGCACCGCGAGTAGCGGTCGAGGCCGCGCACGACGCACTGCTCACGTTCGGCCACTCCGCGTACTCCGACGAGTACCCGCTGGGCCAACGCATCCGCGACATTATCGGTCTCGAACTGGGCGACGGCACCGCCAACATCACAAAGCTGGTCGTGGCGCGGCA
>JAODNL010000517.1 GCA_025465405.1 Pseudonocardiales bacterium
TCGAGCTGGGCCAGCACCGCGACGGTCTTCGCCGCTGCCTGCTTGGTCACCGACAGCGGGCGGCCGAGCTCAGGAGTGTTGTCTGCCCCGGCGGCGATAGCTCGCATCGCGAAGATCACGTCCGCACCTACTCGCGCCCCGACGCCTGGCGCGAAGCGATCATCATGTGGGAGCTAGCGCTAATCGCCTACGAGTTGCGGAGTGCGCACGACCTGCATCGTGGCTCGTTGGACGGGGACGAGTGCCTGCGGGATTGCGGGGTTGCCACGTGGCATCCGGATGGTCACCTTGGTGCCCTGACCCAGCGAACTTGCTACGTGAAGCGTGCCACCGCGGGCCTCCGCCACGGCCCGTACGATCGGCAGCCCGAGCCCGCTTCCTGCCCGGTCCCCCGCGTTGCTGCTGATGTGGAACAGATCGCAGACGTGCTCGACTTCGCCCGGCGGGATGCCGACGCCGGAGTCCTCGACCGAGATGACCACGTCCTGGCCGGTGATCTGCGCGTTGACGTGAATCGAGTCGCCAGGACCGGTGAACTTCACGGCGTTCTCGATCAGGCAGTCCAGCGCCGCCTCGAGCCGCTCGGCATCGCCGAGGACGAAGCCCGCGGTCGACGTCTCCGCCCACGCGCGGTCGACGCGGACCAACCAGCGGCGGACCACGGAGTCGATCAACTCGTCGAGGTCGAGCGGCCGTTGGGCGGACACCGCTTCGGAGCGAACGAGCGTCATAAGGTTGGTCGCCAGCACCGAAGCCTTGTCCAGCTCGGTCAAGACGAGTTGGGCGTCGGATCGAGTTCGCTGGTCTTTGGCGGCGGCGCGGATCAGGTCGGCGAAGCCCCGGGCGATCGTGAGGCGGGTCCGCAGCTCGTGCGAACCGAACCGGGTGGCGAGGTCACGATTGTGGGCCCGCACTTGCTCGCTCTCGCGCAGATCGGTGACTCGCTGCTGCGAAGTCTGGTGCCGGTTGACATGCCACACGAGCAGCGCGGCGATCACGCCCATCAGGATGATCTCCGAGCACTCCTCCCACCCGATGACGCCGACCCGCGCGTGCCTGATCAGCGGAATTCCGGTCACAACGGTGATCCCGGCAAACGTTGTCCAGGTTACGGTGGCCGACCAGCGGGCGATTCCGTAGAGAAATGCGAAGCTCGCCCAGATAAGGTGATACGGGATCGTCTCCTTGCCCGGATATACGAACATCATGGCCGCGTTGGGGATGGCGAAAGCAAGCCACCCCAGGCCGAGCAGCGCCTTAGCGCGCGACGAGTCGATAACCAACATTGCGAACCGTCTCGATGGTGTCCGGTGCCAGCTTGGCGCGAAGTCGTCCGACGTAGACATCGACGACGTTGGTGCCGGGATCGAAGCCGATTCCCCAGACATCGGCGAGCAATTCCTCGCGGCTGCACGCCTCGCCCTTGCGGTTCAGCAGATACGTGAGGAGGGCGAATTCGCGTTGTGGCAACGGAACTCGCTGGCTATTGATCATCAATTCGCGGCGCTGCACATCCACCCGCGCGCCGTCATCGATGGCCAGGTACGGCGCGTTGGAACGCCCAGAGCCGTCGTCGCGAATTCGGAGTCGGATTCGCGCGAGCAGTTCGGCGTTCACGAACGGCTTGGCGACGAAATCGGCCGCACCGCCGTCTAGTACACCGACGCGGCGGCCGACCTCGGGCACCGATGACAAGATCAGCACCTTCGCGTCCGGCCGGGCGGCCAACAGGACGTGCAGGACCTCTTCTCCCGGAATGTCCGGAAGCATCAGATCGAGGACGACCAAGTCGTATTCCTCGCTCAACGCGGCGCGCAACCCCTGCGACCCCGTCGATGCGGTAGTGACCCGGTAACCGGTCTCTCCCAACAGACGCCCGAGCAACGCGCGTAAGTTCGGTTCATCTTCGACAAGCAAAATATGCGCCATGACCAATCCCCCGTGTTCGGCAAGGCTCGTCGTTATTTAACTAGGAAGCAATGCGACGAGCAAGATCAGTCGTCACAAGACGTCGATCGAGTGCCATCGAACACCGGACATTCCGGCGGCAATCCGGCGAGCCGACGGCCGGATAACAGGAGTGTCATAAGTATCGGGCGAAAACTGGCCCGATACTCACCGCGGTCTGGTATCGCGCCGAAATTAGACGAACCAGGCATACCCGATCACGCCGGGCGGCCGGAAATTGCTTGACTCCGCCGATCAAGAGAGACGGTTTGGTCGGATATCAACGGCAAAGGTCGGTTGCTCGCGGGTTACAGAGTCCTACTCGCGACGTCCGTCGACGAGGAGTGCGGGCTTACGCGGCAAGCAGGCGCTCGAAGAACGACCGGTACCGGCGTAGCCCCTGCCGGAGCTCCTCGGTGGAGACGTCCTCTCCACCGGCCCAGCGGGCCTCCAGGTCGCCTCGCTCGCGGGCGAACATCGTGGCCAGCCGTTGCATGAGATCGGCGACGAGCGCGTCGGCGTCCTGCACCGCCTGCCGCGGCTGGTCGACGAACTGCGCCTGGATCTCCCTCCAGCGGACGATGACCGTCTGCAGTTCCTCGGCCGCCAACAGCTGGGCGTGCTGCTCGTGCTCACCTTCGCCTTCGCCGGCGTGCTGGCTGCCGGCATCCATTGCCGACTCGCGTGTCTGGCGTCTCTGACGTGTCTGGCCGGCCCGGCCCGACCGATCGACCGGAACCGCTTCGGACTGCTGCGCTTCGGACTGCTGCCGGTCGGATTCGGCTGAGACCTGCTCGGTACCAGCGGCGATCTGCTCGGTGGTCAGCCCGCCCTGCGTGCGTGTCGCCTCGTTCATCGGGTGCCTCCGATCGGATGGTCGCGGTACGTGGCATCGGTGGCGGAGCGGCCCGTCGCCGCCTGGTCGTCGGCCATGCGGTCGTCCGGATCACGCTCGGCGGAATGCCGCGCCGGGCGGCTCCGTTGCGCGTCGCCGTCGCCGGAGTCGGACTGCAGCAAGTCGTCGAACAGCGAGCGGTAGGAGACAAGCGCCTGCCGCAGATCCTCCGTGCTCGCCCGCTGGGTCTGCGCACGCTCGTAGGTGCCGTGGGCCGAGCGGTAGTCGTCGACGACATGTGGGTGGTCGACGGACACCAGGTCGGCCTGCGCCTCGAAGTCGTCCATCGGGTAGCCGCGCGCCGCCATCACGCGGTACAGCAGGCTGTCGGCCGCGATCACCGCGTTCGACGGCTGGTCGACGAACTGTTCCTGGACCGTGCGCCACTCCACCGCGAACCGGGCTCGGGTGGCCTCTGGGATCGGCGTGATGTCGAGCTGGGCCCGGTGCTTCTCGCGGCCGCGCAGTTCCGCCTCGGCGCTACGTCGATCGTCACGATGCTCCACCGTGCGGTCGTATTCTGGCCCGAAGTGCTGACGTAGTGCTGCGGTTCGGCGTTGCCGGACCATCGCTGCAACAACCAGCGCGATGACCACGGCAGCCGCGATGATTACGATCCACACCCAGGTGTCCATGTTGATCCTCCTGTGTTGGGCTCCACAGGCCACCTACCCGCCGCCGCTATTTCGCTAACGAAGATCAAACACCGTGTCACACGTTGTCGACGGCGTAGCTGCGCTAGGTCCGTCGGGCTGCTTTACCGAGGCCTCTCGTGTGATCCGGATGCGCTCGACCGACGCCCGGAGCGCGCTCACGTGAGCGCTCGAGCGCGACGAGGTCCGGTTCGTTAGCCGTGACGCGGCGGCGGAACGAACCACGTGAGCGCCTGCAGCCCGCGTAGCCAGTCGCCCGCAGCGGCGTCACTGCGTAACGGCGACATTGTGTCCTCGTTACTTTGTTGAGCGACGTTCGCGTCGCGCTGCCGCTGTCGCCGACCTAGGGGGCGCTTTGCGTCGACTGGTATTAGCACTCGCCGTCGTGTCCGTTCTTGGCCCCGTCGCGTTTGCATCGCCGTCGGGGGCGGTCACCGGTCCCCTTCACTACGTCGCTATGGGCGACTC
>JAODNL010000518.1 GCA_025465405.1 Pseudonocardiales bacterium
GGTGGTTCGGCCTCACCGACGACGGCCGGCTCGACGAGTCGAACCTCGACGAGTTGGTCAACGAGCGGACCAAGCTCGAGTCGTACGTGCACGTGTCCAACATCCTCGGCACGGTGAACCCCACCGAGCGCATCGTGGCCCGTGCCAGGCAGGTCGGCGCGCTGGTGATGCTCGACGCCTCGCAGTCCGTACCGCACCTGCCGGTCGACGTCGTCGAGCTCGGGGTGGACTTCCTCGCCTTCACGGGCCACAAGATGTGCGGGCCGACCGGTATCGGTGGGCTGTGGGGCCGGTTCGGGCTGCTGGACGCGATGCCGCCGTTCCTCGGCGGCGGCTCGATGATCGAGACCGTGACGATGGAGCGCTCGACCTATGCGCTGCCGCCGATGAAGTTCGAGGCGGGAACGCCGCCGATCGCGGAAGCGGTAGCGCTGGGTGCGGCGGTGGACTACCTGTCCGGAATCGGCATGGACGCCGTCCACCAGCACGAGAAGGAGCTCGCCGGGTACGCGCTCGACGCTCTCGCTACCGTGCCGGACCTGCGGGTCATCGGCCCGCACACGGCGGAGGGCCGGGGCGGGACGATCTCGTTCGCGCTCGGCGACATTCATCCCCACGACGTCGGCCAGATCCTCGACGCCGAGGGCGTCCAGGTGAGGGTCGGCCACCACTGCGCCCGCCCGGTGTGCGCGCGGTTCGGCGTCCCGGCGACGACCCGCGCCTCGTTCTACCTGTACACCACCACCGGCGAGGTGGACGCGCTGGTGCGGGGGCTGGAACGGGTACGGAAGGTGTTCGGGTGATGCAGGTGGACGAGCTGTACCAGGAGATCATCCTGGATCACTACAAACACCCGCACGGACGGGGCCTGCGCGAGCCGTATCGGGCCGAGGCGCACCACGTCAACCCGACCTGCGGCGACGAGGTGACCCTGCGGGTCAACCTGGTCGACGACAAGATCATGGATGTTTCGTACGAAGGCATGGGCTGCTCGATCAGCCAGGCCTCGGCCAGCGTGCTGCACGAGATGATGGTCGGGCTGCCGGTCATCGAGGCGCTGGCACGTCACGACGCGTTCGCCACGCTCATGGCCGGCCGTGGACAGGTGGAGCCCGATGAGGACGTGCTGGGCGACGCGATAGCGTTCGCCGGGGTGGCCCGCTACCCGGCGCGGGTCAAGTGCGCGCTGCTTTCGTGGATGGCGTTCAAGGACGCCCTCGCGCGGGCGGCCGCGGAGGAGTCGACGGTGAGAGGAACGAACTCATGAGTGAGGTCACGGCCAAGGCGGCTCTCGATGACGTCGAAGAGGCGATGAAGGACGTCGTCGACCCCGAACTGGGCATCAACGTGGTCGACCTCGGCCTGGTGTACGGCGTCCACGTCGACGACGAGAACGTGGCGACGCTCGACATGACGTTGACCTCGGCCGCCTGCCCGCTCACCGATGTGATCGAGGACCAGACCCGGCAGGCGCTGTGCACCGGCCCGGGTGGTGGGCTCGTCAACGACGTACGCATCAACTGGGTCTGGATGCCGCCGTGGGGTCCGGACAAGATCACCGACGACGGGCGCGAGCAGCTGCGTGCGTTGGGTTTCAACGTCTGACGCACGGAATCGCCCGGCGCCCCGTGGCGTTGCCCACCATATGACGACAGCGACGCGGGGACGTATCCGGATCGAACAGTCCGCCAAGCGGGTGCGCGGCTATCTGGGCGGGCACGTCGTCGTGGACTCGGTGCGGCCGGTGCTCGTCTGGGAGTCGCCGTACTACCCCACTTACTACTTCCCGATCAGCGATGTGTCGGCGGAGCTCGCCCCCGACGGGACGGCGCATTCGCCGAGCCGGGGCGAGGGCCGCACGTACACCGTGTCGGCCGGCGAGCGCCGGGTACCGGAGGCCGCGGTGCGCTACGCCGAGTCGCCGATCGAAGAGCTCCAGAGCCTGATCCGATTCGAGTGGGCGGCTCTGGACGCATGGTTCGAGGAGGACGAGGAGGTCATCGTCCACCCCCGCGATCCGCACACCCGCGTGGACATCCTGGCCAGCTCGCGCCACGTCCGGGTCGAGATCGACGGCGTCACGGTCGCCGAGTCGAGGAACCCGCGGTTGCTGTTCGAGACCGGGCTGCCGGTGCGGTACTACCTGCCGAAGACCGATGTGCGATTCGACTTGCTCGAGCACACCGACACGGTGACGCAGTGCCCGTACAAGGGCACCGCCGAGTACTGGACGGTGCGCGTCGACGATCGTGTGCACCCGGACGTGGTCTGGTCCTACCCGGCGCCGCTGCCGGAGAGCCAGAAGGTCACCGGACTGGTCGCGTTCTACAACGAGAAGGTCGACATCTTCGTCGACGGGGTGCTGCAGGATCGGCCGAAGTCGCCGTTCAGCTGACCCTTCTCGTCATCCTTTCCCCGCTGAGCGCCGATCTGAGTGCCCAAATCGGTCAGGTGCGGGGAAGAGTCGGAGCGGGCCGGCCACGGGCGGGGAAAGGACGATCGACATCGGCGGTGGCCTCGCCCAGATAGAATCGTGGCAAGAAGCGGCTGTGCGCTGACAAGTCCGGCTCGCCGAGACCTTCGTCGACCTGGAGCATCCGATGATCACCGCAACCGAGCTCGAGCTGCGCGCCGGAGCGCGCATCCTGCTCGAGCCGACGACGCTGCGCGTCCAACCGGGTGACCGGATCGGTCTGGTGGGGCGCAACGGCGCCGGCAAGACCACCAGCCTGCGAGTGCTCGCTGGCGAGGCACTACCGCACAGCGGCAAGCTGGACCGCCGCGGCCCGGTGGGCTACCTCCCGCAGGACCCGCGCACGGGTGATCTCGATGTGACCGCGCGCGACCGCGTTCTGTCCGCCCGCGGCCTGGACGCCCTCGTCACGGACATCGCCAAGGTCCAGGTCCGCCTCGCCGAGACGCCGGACGACACGAGTCTGGTTCGCCGCTACGGCAACCTCGAGGACCGTTTCGCCGCATTGGGCGGGTATGCCGCCGAGAGCGAGGCGGCCCGCATCTGCGCCAACCTGGGCCTGCCGGACCGGGTGCTGGACCAGCCCTTGGGCACGCTCTCAGGCGGCCAGCGGCGGCGCGTGGAGCTGGCCCGCATCCTGTTCGCCGACTCCGGGAGCGAGCCGACCACGCTGCTTCTCGACGAGCCGACCAACCACCTCGACGCCGACTCCATCACCTGGTTGCGCGATTTCCTGCGCCAGCACTCCGGCGGGCTGGTGCTGATCAGCCACGACGTCGAGCTGCTCGAGGCCGTCGTGAACAAGGTGTGGTACCTCGACGCCAACCGAGCCGCCCTGGACGCGTACAACGTGGGCTGGAAGGCCTACCTCCAGCAGCGCGAGACCGACGAGCGTCGGCGGCACCGGGAAAGGGCCAACGCTGAACGCAAGATCGAGACGTTGCGGAGCCAGGCCGACAAGATGCGGGCCAAGGCGACCAAGGCCCGGGCCGCGCATCAGATGGATCGACGGGCGGCCGCGCTGGCGGCCGGGCTGGCCGAGGTCCGCGTCCACGACAAGGTGGCCCGGCTGAGGTTTCCGGCACCAGCGCCCTGTGGCCGCACCCCGCTCACCGCCGAGGGCCTGTCCAAGTCCTTCGGCTCGCTCGAGGTCTTCGCCGACGTGGATCTGGCCGTCGACCGCGGCGCCCGCGTGGTGGTGCTCGGCCTGAACGGCGCAGGCAAGACCACGCTGTTGCGCCTGCTGTCCGGGCAGGAGGCTCCGGACACCGGCGAGGTCGTGGCCGGGCATGGGCTTCGGCTGGGGTACTACGCCCAGGAGCACGAGACCCTCGATCACGACCGCTCCGTCCTCGAGAACATGCGCACCTCGGCGAGTTCCGTCGGCCGGTCCGACCTCACCGACACCGAGCTGCGAAGGATTCTCGGTGCGTTCCTCTTCTCCGGCGACGACGTCGACAAGCCCGCCGGCGTGCTGTCCGGTGGTGAGAAGACCAGGCTCGCACTGGCGATGCTGGTGACCAGTGCGGCGAACGTGTTGCTGCTCGACGAGCCGACGAACAACCTCGACCCGATCAGCCGGGAGCAGGTGCTCGACGCGTTGCGCACCTACGCCGGTGCGATCGTGCTCGTGACGCACGACGAGGGGGCCGTCGAGGCGCTCGCACCGGACAAGGTGATCCTGCTGCCCGACGGAGTCGAGGACACGTGGAGCACCGATCTTGCGGACTTGATCGCGCTCGCCTGAGCCGTCAGCGGGTGGCAGGGATTGTGCGGGTCTTCGCAGAGAATGATCTACTCATATCAGTATGCATGCCGTTCGTTCCGGTCGGCCAGGCACGCATTCGACGAGTCGATCTTGCGTGGCACGAATACGCCCTGCTATCAATCGGGCTGCTCGTGAGCAGTCCGACCGTTCTTGCCGGACTGCCGGAGCAAAGTACGCGACGATGAATCCGGAGGAGACGCCATGGCTGTACTGAAGAAGGGCGCGCGGATCACGGGGGCGGAGCGGAACAAGCTCGCGGTGGATCTGAAGAAGCAGTACGACAAGGGCAAGAGCATCCGTGAACTGGCCGATTCACATGGTCGGTCTTACGGGTTCGTGCACCGGGTACTGTCGGAGTCCGGAGTTTCCCTGCGCGGGCGCGGCGGCGCGACGCGTAGCAGGAGCAAGGGGAAGTAGAGCTGGCCGCGACCGATTCGAGCAGGCAGATCGCCGTCCCGCCTGAAGCGGGCTTTGACATCCGCCTGACCGCCGAGGTCGCCACGCTCACCCTGAACCGGCCCGATCGGCTCAACTCGCAGAACCCGCACACGTGGGACTGGTTCGTCCGCGTCGCGGGCGAGTTGCCCGGCACGGTGCGCGTGGTCGTGCTGCGGGGCGCCGGACGCGCCTTCTCTGCGGGCCTCGACCGGGCCATGTTCTCCGCGGACGGCGTGGACGGCGCACCCAGCATGCTGGCGCTCGCCGGCGGGTCGGCCGAGCATGCCACCGCGCAGATCGCGAAATGGCAGCGCGCCTTCGACTGGCGATCGCGGCCTGCGGTCGTCAGCATCGCGGCGGTGCAAGGGCATGCCATCGGTGCCGGTTTCCAGCTCGCGCTGGGCGCGGACATTCGCCTCGTCGCTGACGACGCGCAGTTCACCATGGCCGAGCCGACACTGGGCCTCGTGCCGGATCTCGGCGGGACGAAACGCCTCGTCGACCTTGTCGGCTACTCCCGCGCGACCGAGATCTGCCTGACCGGACGCCGGGTCGGCGCCGCTGAGGCGCTCGATATCGGGCTGGCGTCTCGCGTAGTGCCCGCGGCCGAGCTCGATGCCGCGACCGAGCAGACGGTTGCGGCGCTGCTGGCCGTCAACCGGGACGCCGCGGCCGAGACGAAGGCGCTGCTGCTGGCCGCCGCGGGCCGTGGCCAGCCCGACCAGGAGGCCGCAGAACGCGACGCACAGTACCGTCGGCTGCGTGCACTGACCGGTCTCGACGACTGACTCAGGCTGCCCGCGAGCGGCTGGGATCCGCCCGGGCTCTTAGCCGGGGAACATACCCTCGGCACAGCTCGTTTTCGTGTGCCGGAGGTTAAACCGTGTCGATGTATTCCATGCAGACCATGCGGACGCTGCGCTCGATGCACCGAGGCGACAGCTCGGTGGTCGACCGGCCGATCCCGCCGGGAACCTGGAAGCGCGTGCTGCGCTTCGCCAAGCCCTACCGCCCGGACCTGGTGGTCTTCCTTGCGATCGTGGTCGCGGACGCGCTGATCGGCGTCGCCACGCCGGTACTGGCCGGCAAGGTGGTCAACCAGATCACCGGCCACGGCCAGGTGCGAGTCGTGGTCCAGATCGCCTTCGTGATCGCCGGCTTGGCTGTGGTCGACGCGGTCCTCTCCTTCGCGATGCGCTGGTACTCGGCCCGGATCGGCGAGGGGCTCATCTTCGACATGCGGACGTCGGTGTTCGATCACGTCCAGCGCATGCCGCTCGCATTCTTCACCCGCACGCAGACCGGTGCGCTGGTCAGCCGCCTCAACAACGACGTGCTGGGCGCGCAGCAGGCGTTCACCTCGACGCTGTCCGGGTTGGTGTCGAACGTCGTCAGCCTGGTGCTGACGGCGGGC
>JAODNL010000520.1 GCA_025465405.1 Pseudonocardiales bacterium
TCGCTGTCCTGGCAGATCACGGCGTTGTCGCTGGTGATGCTGCCCGTGTTCGTGATTCCGGCGCGGCGCATCGGCGCGCGGCTGCAGGGCATCACGCGTGAGTCGTACAACCTGAACGCGTCGATGAACGCGACGATGACCGAGCGCTTCAACGTCGCCGGCGCGCTACTCGTCAAGTTGTTCGGTCAGCCCGAGGCCGAGGACGCCTCGTTCCGTGCCCGCGCCGACCGGGTGCGGGCCATCGGTATCACGTCGGCGATGTACGGCCGGGCGTTCTTCGTCGCCCTCACCCTCGTCGCGTCGCTGGCGCAGGCGCTCGTGTACGGGCTCGGTGGCTATCTCGCGATCAAGGGCAACCTGTCCGCCGGCACGGTGGTCACGCTGGCCTTGCTACTCACCCGGCTGTACGGACCGCTGACCGCACTGTCAAACGCCCGGGTCGACATCATGAGCGCGCTGGTGAGTTTCGATCGGGTCTTCGAGGTGCTCGACCTGGAGCCGATGATCGCCGACGCGCCCGACGCGATCGAGCTGCCGCGCGATGCGCGCAGCATCGAATTCGCCGACGTGCGGTTCTCCTATCCCACGGCCAACGAGGTGTCCTTGGCCTCGCTCGAGGATGTCGCCGTCCTGGACGGGTCCCCGTCCCAGGAGGTGCTGCGCGGGGTGTCCTTCCGCGCCGAACCGGGGGAGCTGGTGGCTCTCGTCGGTCCCTCCGGAGCAGGGAAGACCACAATCAGCCAGCTCGTCCCGCGGATCTACGACGTGCGGGCCGGACGCGTGGCGATCGGTGGTCACGACGTCCGAACGGTCACCCAGCGCTCGCTGCGCGACCGGATCGGCGTGGTCAGCCAGGAAGCGCACATGTTCCACGACACGATCCGCGGAAACCTGCTCTACGCGAAGCCCGACGCGACGGAGGAGCAGCTGTGGCAGGCCGTGACGGCCGCCCAGATCGGTGATCTCGTGCGCGCGCTGCCGGACGGCCTGGACACCCTCGTCGGCGATCGCGGGTACCGGCTGTCCGGTGGCGAGAAGGCGCGTCTGGCGATCGCCCGGCTGCTGCTCAAGGCCCCGGAGATCGTGATCCTGGACGAGGCCACGGCGCACCTCGACAGTGAGAGCGAGGTCGCGGTCCAGGACGCACTGGCGCAGGCGCTCGTCGGCCGCACGTCTCTGGTGATCGCGCACCGGCTGTCGACGATCCTCAATGCCGACAAGGTGATCGTGCTCGACGGCGGCCAGATCGTCGAGATGGGAACGCACGCGGATCTGCTGGCCGCCGAGGGCCTGTACGCGGAGTTGTATCGCACCCAGTTCGAGCGCCAGGCAGCCGGCGTGGATGCCTTCCCCGAGCTGGCCGGCTAGCGGGTCCCGACGGGATCGGTGAGCAGGTCCGCGAAGGCCAACTCGGCCGCGCCGAGCAGCGGCGAGTCGTCGCCGAGATCCGGAGTGCACAGCTGCACGGAGTGCCGGGAGGCGCCCATGCCGAACCGGTCGACGGAGCGAACGATCTCGTCACGGGCGAACTCGAGCACGCCCGCGAGCGAGCCACCGAGAAGCACCCGCTCCGGGTTGAGGACGTTGACCAGGCTCGCCACGGTGCGCCCCAGCGCGTCGGCGACGGTACGCACGGCCGACGCGGCGGCTTCGTCGCCGGCGCTCGCGTCGGCGAAAACGGCGGCGATGCTTTCCTGTGTCGGCAGGACGTTGCGGCCGGCCAGAGCAAGCAGCGCGTTCTCGCCGATGTAGGTCTCCACACAACCCCGCTTGCCGCAGTGGCACTGCGGACCGGAGGCGTCGACCACGTTGTGACCCACCTCGCCGGCGTGCCCGTCGTGACCGCGCAGCGGCCGGCCGTTGACGATGATTCCGGCGCCGACGCCGATGCGGCCCATCAGGTAGACGACGTCGTCGCAGTCGCGGGCGTTGCCACGCAGATGCTCGGCGAGTACCGCGAGGTCGGCGTCGTTGCCGACGTACACCGGCAGTTCGGGCGGGACGACTTCCGCGAGCATCTCGCCGAAGGCCTCGTGCCGCCATTCCAGGTTCGGTGCGAACTCCACGGTGCCGGTTCGGCGGCTGACCGTACCCGGGACGCTGACCCCGATCCCGACGGGGCGAGCGCCGGGGTCCACGCGCTTGCTGAGCTCGCGCACCGCCTCGTCGACCAGCGCCGCGGCCTGTCTCGGCCGGCGCGGGCCGTTGGCGGTGGCGACGACGTGCCGGGCCAGGACCTCGCCGCCGATACCGATCGCCGCGGACGTGACGTGCGTGATGTCGACGTCGACGGCGATCGCGTACGGCCCGTCGGCCCGTGGCCCGACCACGTGCGACGGTCGGCCCGCGCGCTTGCCTCCGCTGGGCACCCGTTCGTCGACCAGGCCAAGCTCCGTCAGGTCCGCGACGAGTGCCCCGATCGTCGACCTGCTCAGGTGCAGCCGCCTCGTGAGCTGCGCGCGCGTGATCTCGCCGTCGCGGTGCACCTGAGTGAGCAGGAGGCCGAGGTTGTGCCTGCGGATCGCATCGGGTCGGGCGACGCCGACGCGGGTCATGGCGACCTCGGCCAGTCGGCCGAACCCGGCGGCGCCGCCGGGATCCGGGTCACCATGTCAAACCTGCTTTCGGGGAACCTACTGCCCTCGTCAGCTCTTCGACGCTCGGCGCCTGGAGAGGGCGTCGACGGCCGCGGCGACGAGGAGGACCGCACCGGTGATCACGTTCTGGTACTGGGCAGGCAGGCTGGGACGCAGGCCGATCCCGTTGGGGATGATCACGATGACGAGCGCGCCGATGATCGCGTCCCGCGGCTTGCCCCGGCCACCGAACAGCGACGTGCCACCGATGACGGCGGCCGCCACGGAGAACAGCAGGATGTTGCCCGCACCGAGATCCAGCTGCGCGCCACCCGTGTTCGAGGCGAGGAACACGCCACCCAGCGCCCCGAACGCGGAGCAGATCGTGAAGGCGGTGACCCTGATGTGCACGACGTCGATACCGGCACGTCGGGCTGCCTCGGCGTTGCCGCCGGTTGCGAACAGGTGGCGTCCCCACGGGGTTTTCGTCAGGACGAGCGTGCAGATGATCATCAATGAGACCGGAATGGTGGCGGCCCAGGGCAGCCCCTGGATCTTGAAGCCCGGGTTCGGGTTGCGGTTCTGGTTGGCGAGCGCCGTGATGACTACGGCGATCACCGCGATGGCTCCGGCTCGTGCGATCACCAACTGCATGGTGTCCGCGGCGAGGCCCTTCGCCTGTGCCCGAATTGATCTGAGTGCCGTGAAGACGAAGTAACCGCCGACCACGACGATCGTGAAGACCCAGCTCCACGTCGGAGACATGTTGTTGTGGGCCAGGCCGTACCAGAACGAGTAGTTGTTGATGCCGATCGGCTGCGAATTCAGTGCGAAGAGCAGGACGCCCTGCCACGCCAGGAACAGCGCCAGCGTCACGATGAAGCTCGGGATCCCGATCTTGGCGACCAGCCAACCGGTGAAGATGCCGACGGCGGTGCCGATCGCGATTGCGAAGATGATCGCGAAAACGATGTGCTTGTCCAGCCCGGTGAACACGATCAGAAGACCGAGGACGACCACGGCCGGGCCGGTGTAGGACTTCAACCACAGGCCCAGCACGACCGCCGCGCCCATCGCGCCGATCAGCAGCCAGTACAGCAGGCTGGGAATGCCGTGGTGCAGACCTCGGGAGAATATCGCCTGTGCGGCGAAGCCGGCGCAGATCCCGCCCGTCGTGCCGGCCGACAGGTCGATCTCGCCGAGCAGTAAGACGAAGACCAGGCCGAGGGCGATGATCGCGATATAGGCGCCTTGGCCGGGCAGGTTGCCGATGTTGTTACGGCTGATGAAGCGGGCGCTGACCTGGCTGAAGATGAGCGCGAGCACGACCAGGCCGAGAACTGACGGCAGCGCGCCGGGCTCGCCGGAACGCAGGCGGATCCAGTAGCCCTGGATGGCGTTGGCAACGGTGCGGCGTTCGGTGTCGAGGGAGAAGCTGCCCGCCCGCGCTCCGGAGTCGCCGCCGGTGGTCACGGTCGAGGTCCTGGCTTCAGGGTTGTCGCTCGTCATGTCAGATGTCCTGGTTCGCGGTCGCGGTAGCGAGGCCGATGTCGCCGCTACGTCCTGACGTGATCAGCTCGACGATCTGAGTCGTGCTGCTGTCCTTGGTCTGGACCTCGGCGGCAACCCGCCCGAGGTAGAGGGCCACGACGCGGTCCGCAACTTCCATCACGTCGTTCATGTTGTGCGAGATCAGCACGACGCCGAGGCCCTGGTCGGCGAGCCGCCGAACCAGGTCGAGGACCTGGCGGGTCTGCGCGACGCCGAGAGCGGCCGTCGGTTCGTCGAGGAAGACGACCCTGCTGTTCCACAGAACTGCCTTGGCGATCGCGACGGTCTGCCGCTGGCCACCGGAGAGGTTCGCGACGAGCTGGCGGACCGACGAGACCGTGCGCACCGAGAGGCTGATGAGGGTCTCGCGAGCCTTCCGCTCCATTTCACCGTCAGCCAGAAAGCCGAGGCGGCGTATCTCGCGGCCGAGAAACATGTTCTGCGTGATGTCGAGGTTGTCGGCCAGCGCGAGGTCCTGGTAGACGAATTCGATCCCGAGCGCCGCGGCCGCCCGGGGGTCATTGAGGGTGACCGGCTTGCCCTCGAAGAGGACCTCGCCGCTGTCGATGGTGTTGATACCGGCGATGCACTTGACCAACGTCGACTTGCCCGCACCGTTATCGCCCACCAGGGCGGTGACTTCGCCGGGATACACCGACAGGTCCACATCGTGTAGAACGTGCACCGGCCCGAAGCTCTTGTTCAGGCGTTTGATCTGCAGGATCGGCTCGACCACGATCTTCCTTCCTCCGCTGTCCACGCCAGGACGGACCGCCCGGGTGCGCCGTTTGTCGGCGAGGTACAGCTTTCCCGACTGGGTGGCCGGGACGACAGGTCGCCCGGCCACCCAGTTTCGGAACTCGACTCAGCGGTTGGGACCGCTGACTAGCTGATTCCCGCCGCCGTGCACGCCGCCTGGATGCCCTTGCAGACCTGCGCCGCGGTCAGCGCGCCTGCGCTGATGACGTCCTTGACGTTGGCCTTGGTGATCGCCTGCGGGGTGAGCAGTACCGCCTTGATGGTGCGGTTGCCCTTCGGGTCCTGGAAGTCGGTCAGGGTGAGACCGGCGCTCGTCGGGTCCGAGCCCTTGCTGAGCGCGATCGCCAGCTTGGAGACGGCGTCGGCCTCGAGCTTGACGTTCTTGAAGACCGTCATGCACTGGTTGCCCTGCAGGATGTTTTGCAGGCCTTCCACGCCAGAGTCCTGACCGGTCACCTGGACGGTGCCGGCGAGACCCTTGCTCTTGAGGACACCGATGACGGCGTTGGCAATGTCGTCATTGGCCGCGAGCACGCCGTCGACCTTTCCGCCGGCCGCGGTGAGCGCCTGGGTGAAGGTCGGAGCAGCCTGGTTGACGTCCCAACCCTTGACCACTGACTCAGACAAGATCTTCAGCTTGCCCTGCGTCTGCAGTGGCTTGAGCACCTCGTTGGCGCCCTTGGCGAAGAGGACGGCGTTGTTGTCCGTGTCCGTGCCGCCGTCCATCTCGATGATCTTCGGGACGCTGACACCCTTCTGGGAAAGGCAGGTGACGAGGGTCTGGCCCTGCAGCTTGCCGACACCTCGTTGTCGAAGGACACGTAGTAGTCGGCTCTTCCGCCGAGGTTGACGCGGTCATAGTCGATGTCCTTGACGCCGGCGCTCTT
>JAODNL010000522.1 GCA_025465405.1 Pseudonocardiales bacterium
CGACGCCGAGGAGACGAGCAAGGACGATGCCGAGCGGTTCAGGTTCGCAGGATGCCTGGCGTTGCTCACCGGCGGTGAGGACGACGGCGGCGCGTTCGTCGAGGACGCCTTCGGCGCCGTGCACCGCAAGCACGCGTCCGTATACGACGTCGCCACACTGCTGCCGCACTACTGCGGAGACCTGGTGCGCGACGAGCTCGTGGTGCTGCGCGAACTCGCCGGCGAACCGAAGCGGCCGTACGTCGTCGTGCTCGGGGGATCGAAGGTCAGCGACAAGCTTGCGGTCATCGATTCGCTGCTGCCGAAGGTGGACAAGCTTCTCGTCGGCGGCGGGATGTGCTTCACCTTCCTCGCGGCGCAGGGCTACGGCGTCGGCGACTCGCTGCTCGAGCCCGACCAGATCGACGCCTGCCGCCGATTCCTTGCCGGTGCGCCGGACAAGATCGTGTTGCCGACCGACATCGTCGTTGCCGCGGAGGTGTCCGAGGACGCTGCGACGCAGGTCGTGTCGTTCGACGCGATTCCCCCCGGTGGCAAGGGCCTCGACATCGGCCCCGACACGGTGAAGACGTTCGCCGCCGAGCTGTCCGAAGCCAGGACGGTGTTCTGGAACGGCCCGATGGGCGTATTCGAGGTGTCGCCGTTCGCGGCCGGCACGAAGGGCGTCGCCGAGGCGGTCGCCGCGGTCGACGGTCTGTCGGTGGTTGGTGGTGGCGATTCCGCAGCCGCCGTGCGCGCGCTCGGCCTGGACGTCAACGCGTTCGGGCACATCTCCACCGGCGGCGGAGCGTCGCTGGAATTCCTCGAGGGCAAGACGCTGCCCGGTGTCGCCGTTCTGGAAGAGGTCTGAATTGCCGGCACAATCGCGCAAGCCCCTGATCGCCGGCAACTGGAAGATGAACCTGAACCACCTCGAGGCGATCGCGCTCACCCAGAAGATCGCGTTCAGTCTGAACGAGGAGCAGCTCAGCCGGGTCGACGTCGCCGTACTGCCCCCGTACACGGACATCCGCAGCGTGCAGACCCTCGTCGACGGCGATCGGTTGCTGCTCAGCTACGGCGCGCAGGATCTGTCGCAGCACGACTCAGGCGCGTACACCGGTGACATCGGCGGCCCGATGCTGGCGAAGCTCGGCTGCACCTACGTCGTCGTCGGCCACTCCGAGCGCCGCCAGTACCACCATGAGGACGACGCGCTGGTGAACGCCAAGGTCGTCGCGGCGTACCGCAACGGCTTGACTCCCATCCTCTGCGTCGGCGAGCCCGAGGTCGTCCGCGATGCCGGCGGCCACGTCGCGCATACGACCAACCAGCTCGAGGGTGCACTCGCGAACGTGACCGCCGAGCAGGCGGAGACGATCGTGATCGCGTACGAGCCGGTGTGGGCGATCGGTACCGGAAAGGTGGCAACGCCGGCGAACGCGCAGGAGGTCTGTGCGGCGATCCGCGCGCATCTGGCGAGGCTGTACAGCCCGGAGCTCGCGGCCGGGGTGCGCATCCTGTACGGCGGATCGGTGAAGGCCGCGAACGCCGCGGAGATCGTCGCCCAACCGGATGTCGACGGTGCGCTGGTCGGTGGCGCCAGCCTGGACGGTGCCGAATTCGCCGCAATATGCATCGCGGCGGGTGCGCCGGTCACCGTCGCGTGATCGTGACGCCGTCGGCCCAGGTAGTCTTGTCGGCGATGCTCACCAGCCCGCGACAATCTGCAACTGAGGCAATCCGATGATCATGACCCTGTCCATCGTGCTCGTTGTGACGAGCCTGATCCTTGTGGTGCTGGTACTACTGCACCGCGGCAAGGGCGGCGGGCTGTCGTCGATGCTGGGCGGTTCGTTCTACTCGAGCCTGTCGGGATCCTCGGTGGTCGAGCGCAACCTGGACCGGCTGACGGTCATCGCCGGCGTCGTGTGGGCGATCTGCATCGTCGGCCTCGGCCTGCTTTACAAGAACACCGGCTGAGCAGCCGGAACAGCTAGACCAAACGACGACGGCAAAGCGGAGAGGGAGCACACGTGGCTGGTGGCAGTGCCATTCGGGGCAGCCGGGTCGGCGCCGGGCCGATGGGCGAGAAGGAGCGCGGCGAGTCCGCGCCCCGGCAGCGGGTGTCGTTTTTCTGCGCGAACGGCCACGAGGTGCGCCCCGCGTTCGCGGTGGACGCCGTGCTTCCGGACACCTGGGACTGCCCGAAGTGTGGCTTCCCGGCTGGTCGCGAATCCACCACGCCGCCCAACGCGCCGCGCAACGAGCCGTACAAGACGCACCTGGCCTACGTGAAGGAACGGCGCAGTGACGAGGACGGCGCCGCCATCCTCGAAGAGGCGCTGCAGAAGCTCAAGGCCCGCCGCGGCGAATCCTGACGTAGCTAGGCGATGCCGCCGCTCGCTCAGGCGAGGGGCGGCTTGTAGAGGTTGGCGGGTAACTCCGCGGCCGCCGGCCGGTCGATCAGCCACAGCGTGCGGTGCCGTCCGCGTGGGCCGGCAGCGGGCACCTGGACCCGCCCCGCGCCACTGAGCGCCAACGCCACGGCGGTCGCCTTGCCCTCGCCGGAGGCGATGAACCAGACCTCGTTGGCTGCGTCCAGAGCGCGGAAGGTCAGCGAGAGGCGAGTCGGCGGCGGCTTGGGGGCGTTGCGGACCGCGACCACCGATGCCTCCTGCTCGTAGACGGCGGGGTGCTCGGGAAACAGCGACGCGCAATGCCCGTCCGGGCC
>JAODNL010000266.1 GCA_025465405.1 Pseudonocardiales bacterium
GGAGCGGCGTCGGTCGCGTCGGCCGCACTGTTCGCCGTCAGCCAGGACGGGGCGTCCGCGCCCTCGGCGCCGGTCAGCCGGGCCAGGCCCTCGAGCGCCTTGCTGAACTCGCTCGGCACGATCCACATCTTGTTCGCATCACCCTGCGCAATCTGCGGCAACGTCTGGAGGTACTGGTAGGCAAGCAGCGCCGGATCGGGCTTGGCCGCGTGAATCGCGTTGAACGTCGTCTCGATGGCCTTGGCCTGACCCTGCGCGGTCAGGAACCGGGCCGCGCGGTCACCCTCCGCCCGCAGGATCCGTGACTGCCGTTCGGCCTCGGCTTCGAGGATCGCGGCCTGCTTCTGGCCCTCGGCAGCAAGGATCTGCGCCGCCTTCTGGCCCTCGGCCGTCTTGATCGCCGACTCGCGCTGGCCCTCCGCGGTCAGGATGATTGCGCGCTTGTTGCGGTCAGCCCGCATCTGCTGCTCCATCGCGTCCTGGATGGACGGCGGCGGATCGATCGCCTTGATCTCCACCCGGGCGACCCGGATCCCCCATGGCCCGGTCGCCTCGTCCAGGACACCGCGCAACTTGGTGTTGATCTCGTCGCGGCTGGTGAGCGCCTGCTCGAGGTTCAGCGAGCCGACGACGTTACGCAGCGTGGTGATCGTCAACTGCTCGACGGCCTGGATGTAGTTCTGGATCTCGTAGGTGGCCGCCCGCGGATCGGTCACCTGGAAGTAGATCACCGAGTCGATGGCGACAGTGAGGTTGTCGGACGTGATCACGGGCTGTGGCGGAAAGCTGACGACCTGCTCGCGCAGGTCGATCATCGGTCGCATGCGGTCGACGAACGGCAGCAGGACGGTCAGCCCGGGGCCTTGCGTGCGGACGTAGCGGCCGAGCCGCTCGATGACGGCCGCGCGCGCCTGCGGCACGATGCGCACCATCCGGACCAGAAGAATGAGCACGACCGCGGCGATGATGATCGCGGCGATGATCCCGGCACCCATGAGGTTGCCTCCCCTACCGTGGTTCCTGCCATACGACGGCGGTTGCGCCGGCGATGTGTATGACGCGCACGACCGTACCGGCCGGTAACACCTGCGTGGGGTCGAACGCCCGTGCCGACCACTCGGCCCCGTTGAGGCGAACTCGGCCGTCGTGCTGGTCGACCTTGCTCAGCACGATTGCCTCCGTGCCGACCAGCGCGTCAGTTCCGGTCACGACACCGGGGCCGAGCACCAGGTGACGTCTGGCGACCGGACGCACCACGCCGAGCAGTGCGATTGTCGCGACGATGGCGACGATGCACTGCAGCACCACCGGCGCGCCGAACGCGGCGACGATCGCCGCGGCCGCGGCTCCCCCGGCGAACATGACGAGCACCAGGGTCAACGTGACCGCCTCGGCCGCCGCGAATGCGCCGGACACGATCAGCCAGATCAACCAGGCGGGCACACACCCATGGTGCGTCGTTGCCGCGTCAAATGGTTACGAAATCAATAAGTTCCTCTACAGCACGTAGCAACGGCACCTCGACGTCGGCATAGCTGTCGACACTGGCCAGGACGCGACGCCACATCTCGCGCGGCTCGCGGACGCCGAGCGCGGCGCAGATGCCTGCCTTCCAGTCGGTGCCCCGGGGCACCTCAGGCCAGCGGGTGATGCCCAGAGCCGTCGGCTTGACCGCCTGCCAGATGTCCACGTACGGGTGGCCGGTGACGAGGACGGCCTCGGCGAAGCCGGCCCGCCGCAACCCGTCGACGATCCGGCTCTCCTTGCTGCCGGCGACCAGGTGATCGACGAGCACGCCGACCCGTCGCTGCGGCCCGGGCCCGAACGCCCGGACGTGGTCGAGCAGGTGATCGATCCCGTCCAGCGGCTCCACCACGACGCCCTCCACGCGAAGGTCGTCACCCCAGATGCGCTCGAGCAGGGCAGCGTCGTGCACACCCTCGACCCAGATCCGGCTGGCGCGGGCGACCCGGGCCGGGGCTCCGGCAACGGAGTACGAGCCGGACGCCGTCTTCGCTCGCGGCCCCGCGGCGGGGGTGACCGGTGCCGGCCGCACGAGCGTCACCGGTTTCCCGTCCAGCAGGAACGACGCCGGCAGCATCGGAAAGACACGGAGGTTGCCGTGCCGGTCCTCCAACGTCACGGTGTCCCGCTTCTCACCGCTGTCGACTGCCTTGCCCACCGCGACGACGGCTCCGCAGAAGCCACCGTCGGCGGTCTCGACGACGAGGTCCCGCTCGGCGGCGATCTCCGGCACCGCACCGCGGCGGCGTTGGTCGGATCGGCCTTGCTGGGATCTGCCATCGGCGGATCTGCCGTCCGGGGATAGCACGTCGGAGTAGTCACGCACGCCGTGTCACGCTAGGCGGCACGCCCGACGATCGCGCCAGGCACGCCGGATCGCGGCCGAGGTTTTAGCCTGATCGGGTGAATCATCGCCTGCGATCCGGGCCGCTCGCGGCGTGGGCTTCGGCGTGGCTGGCCGGTCTGGTCGCGTCCGACGACGTCCTGCGCGCGGTCACCGCGGGTGACGCGCCGCACCAGGTCGGCGGTCTCGGCACCTTCGACGCGGAGCTGGTGCCGCTGAGCGAGGTGCTGATCGCGTGGCGCCGTGGCGGTGAGCCGGTGCGGGTCGTGCTACCCGTCGCCGGGGACGTCCGCGGCGTGCCCGGGCCGGCCGAGTTCCGCAGCGCGGCGCTGGAGGCGGGCGAGGCAGTCCACGGCGGCG
>JAODNL010000548.1 GCA_025465405.1 Pseudonocardiales bacterium
TTGATGCTCGGCCGTGATCGCCGAGCAGCAAGCGGCCTGATTTCAGCGCGGCCCGACGAACTCGGTCCTCACGCTCCATGCGAACTGAATCAGCAGGGTCACCGGGGACTTCTCGGCAATGTCATGCATCACCTTCAAGTCGTCGGGGTCAGGTTCTTCGCTCAGCGTGATCGTGCGCTGCAGGTAACGCTCTGCGCCTTCCTGCTCGGGTTCGTGGTAGTCGATCTCGACGGTGATGTCATCGGCGTTGTCGTACTTATAGTCGGCGTACTGCCGCAGCGTCTGAGCAGTGCACGACGCGAGCGCCATCAACAGGTAGTCCGTCGGCGTCGGGCCTTCGTCGAGTGCGCCGTCGTGCGGTTCATCGGCGACGAACGTGAAGCCGCGGGTGGTCATGTCCGTGCGCCGGCGCTCAGTGGCCGGAAGGACAGCTCGGGCGGATGCGACGACACGATCCCGATCGGTTTCCATCAGCCGCGCCTTCCTGTAGATCCTGGTAGTGACGGTCCAGATACGCGGATCCAGCAGCAGCCGAGCCGCAGTTTGAGTGGGGGCTGTGGCCGGGCGTATCACCCCATGACCGAGTGCCTCCGCAGGCTACCCTTTGGGGACTGGATAGTCCAATTGATCGCTCGTTGCCAGAACCGCTCGGCCCTCGTGAACCATCACCTCGGGGTTGTTTTAAGCTGCACTGAGAGGCGGTTAGGACCAAGACGCCCTCAGCTGAACTCGCTCAACGCCAAACCCAGAGATGGACTCATCAGTCCGTTAAGGCTAGGATTTACCGTCGTTCACGCATCAGGGCGGCGATCGTCGTCGCCTCCCGCGACTCGGGCGGACTCAAATCCGGACAACATGAGGAACATCGATGCTTAGTGATCCGCAGTCGCAGTACGAGGCGATCCAACGACGCGAGGAACGACTCGATGGCAGCTTTCTCACCGCGGTGAAGACGACCGGCACCTCCTGTCGGCCATCGTGTCGCGCCAAGACCCCTCGCACGGAAAACGTCGACTTTCACCCGACAGCGGCCAGCGCCCAGCTCGCTGGATACCGAGCCTGCAAGCGTTGCTCCCCCCGACGCAGCGCCCCTGGCCCGGCCGGCGCCTGGCCAGTCGACGCCTGGGTCGAGAGGCTGGCTTCGCCATCGGTGTAGAAGTCGGCGATGGTGTGCCGCAGCTGGGCCAGGGACACGACCGACGAGTGGCCTCGAACCAAGTGCACCGGGGCCGCACTCCGCGTCACAGATCTTTCCGGTCAGCTGGCTAAGCCACCGACGTCTGGCGTCAGTAAATGGGGGAAGTGAAGTGCCGTGTCGGCGAACGACTGATACAGAGAGGCGTCCAAATGAAAGCGATTGTTGTGACGGACGAGGCCGCGGGAACGGCCGGGATGGTGCTGGCGGAGCGACCGGAGCCGGAGGCGACGGTGAACGACGTCCTCGTTGAGGTACATGCGTCGGGATTCACCCCGGGCGAGCTGACGTGGCCCGGGACCTGGACCGATCGCCTTGGGCGGGACCGCACGCCGTCGATCCCCGGCCATGAGGTGGCTGGCGTGGTCAGCGCGCTCGGCTATGGCACGAGGGGTCTGTCGGTGGGACAGCGGGTGTTCGGCCTCGCGGACTGGAGTCGCGACGGCACCCTGGCCGAGTACGTGGCCATCGAGGCGCGCAACCTTGCGCCGCTGCCGGGCGATGTCGATTTCACGGTAGGGGCGAGCCTGCCGATCTCGGGCCTGACCGCGTGGCAGGGACTGTTCGTGCACGGCCGTTTCCAGGCGGGGCAGAGCGTCCTCGTACATGGTGCGGCCGGTGGAGTCGGCTCGATGGTGACCCAGCTCGCCAAAGAGGCCGGCGCCTACGTCATCGGCACTGGACGTGCCGCCGACCGCCAGACCGCGCTCGACTTCGGCGCGCAGGAGTTCGTCGACCTCGGCAACGACGCCCTGGAAGACGTCGCCGGCGTCGATCTGGTTTTCGACGTGATCGGTGGCGACATCCAGAAGCGTTCTGCGGGTCTGGTCCGAGCCGGAGGAATGCTGGTGACCATTGCCGGCCCGCCCGAAGCACAGCCGGCGGACGGCCTGACGGTTGATTTCGTTGTCGAGGCCGATCGCGCGCAACTGGGTGAGGTCGTCCAGCGGATCAGGGATGGTCGGCTGCGGACGAACATCGGCAACGTCGCGACCCTCGACGACGCCGTCGCCGCCTTCAACCCGACCGAGCGGATCAAGGGAAAGACGATCATCCGCGTTCGCTCGTAAGGACCCGGCACACCCAAGCACGAGAACGACCCCCGCAGGAGCGAGAAGTACGTCGATGGCTGGGCCTTCACCTCCCGTCGACGACATGCGGCTGGGCGAGTACGACTACCGCCACGACCCGGGAGTGATCTGATGACCATCAACGAAGGCACAGCCCCATGACCGACCCAACCGAGCCGACCCGCTACGCCTTCGAGTACCCCGACGAGGCCGGATACCCCGACGAGAAAGGCACCCTCAGCCAGGACCAGGCCGTCCTCATCGACGAGGTAATCGACGATCCCCACGCCCCCGCGTTTGACTTCCAAGTCGTCAACGACGAGAAACTCGGCATCTACGACGCCATCGTCGGGGACCGAGAGGTGGCCGGGCTGACCTACAACGTCGCCGGAGACGACCGACTCGTGCTGCTGGCCATCTTGGTGTTCCCCGAGTTTCGCAAACAGGGCATCGCCACCGAGCTGATCCGACGCGTCCTGGACGACGTGCGCGTGCAAGGCAAGACGGTCACCATCATGTGCCCGATCGTGCGCACCTTCATCGAGCACAACCCCGAGTACGCCGACCTCATCGACCCCGAGCACCCGGGAGTTACCCAGGGCCACACCCGTTTGTCCTAAACCCACCTATTAGCTCCCCCGACAGAAACTGCGACAATGACGATCAATCTCGAGGCCGAGGCGGCCACCCGGGAAGAGAACAACGCGGCGCTCATCGCTGCTCTGAACGAGGCAAGTCTCAGCGAGGTGGAATCCAGCTGGGAGCTCGATGTCATCAACGACGCGGAGCGCGGTCGCTGGATCGCCGCCCTCGGCGCCGAAGCGATCGCCGAGCTCCCGTACCGGTTCGTGGGCGGCCGTGTCGTGCTGCTAACGACCTTGGGTCGACCCCGCCTACCGACGCAATCGGGTGGCCACGGAGCTCGTCGCTCGCGTGCTGGACGAGATCCGCGAGAGCGGGAAGAAGATCACCGTCATCTGCCCGGTCGTGGGTGAGTTCATTGCCCGCAACCCGGAATACCTCGATCTCATCGACAAGGTTCATCCAGGTGCCGGCGCCTACCCCCAGCACGAACCCGCGGGGGCCCAGGACAACGAGCAGCTCACCGTGTTCGAGCACGACATGACGTAGCCGTCCGGCGTTCAGACATGGTTCGAGCCGTCCAGCGGGTCCGGGATCGTCGGCTGCGGACGGACATCGGCAACGTCGCGGCCCTCGACGATGTCGTCGCCGCCGTCAACCCGACCGAAAGGGCTAAGGGCAAGAAGATCATCCGGGTTCGTCCGTAAGGACGCGGAGACAACGGAGACCCCCGTTACGTCATAACGGGGGTAGACGAGGACTGTTACTGAGAGAGGTAGTCAGATGAAAGCGATCGTGGTGACGGACCGGGCCGCGGGAACGGCGGGGATGACGCTGGTGGAGCGGCCCGAGCCGGACGCGGCGAGGATCGCCAGTCTTGAGGGCGCGAACTACGGCGATGTCGTCGTTGAAGTTCATGCATCGGGATTCACCGGGAATGAGCTGGAGTGGCCCTCGACCTGGATCGATCGCCTCGGCCGTGACCGGACGCCGTCGATCCCCGGCCACGAGGTGGCCGGGGTAGTCAACGCTCTCAGCTATGGAGCAACGGGGTTGTCGGTGGGACAGCGGGTGTTCGGCCTTACGGACTGGACTCGCGACGGCACAC
>JAODNL010000267.1 GCA_025465405.1 Pseudonocardiales bacterium
GAGTACGCGTACGGGCTGAGCAGCAGCGGGACGTGATGGTTCGTGCCGGCCTCGATCACGCGGAACGTCACGACAACCTCGGGGTAGAACGCCGTGGCGCCGAGATAGGCACCGGTGTCGAAGTGCAGCCGGTAGACGCCCTCCGGCGTGTCGGGCGCGAGCTCGGCGATTCGGCCGTCCGCGTCGGTGCTGCCGCTCGACACACTGACCCAACTGCTGCCGTCACGGCGGCTGAGGCTCACCGCCACGCCGCTGGCCGGACGCCCGCTCGTCGCGTCGAGCACGTGGGTCGAGACGCTCACCGCGGCCGCCTGCTGTTCATGCCGGCAAGAGTGACACGGCGGCCTCGGTCAGCGGAACGCTTTCGCCAGCCGCAGCCGGACGATGTCGCGCAGCTCGCCACGCACCACCTCCCGCTCCGTGGCGGCGTCGTTGCCGAGCCGGGTGCGCAGCGCGGCGAGCATGTCGGGCACCGAACGGCCGGTCGCGCAGATCAGGAAGACCTGGCCGAAGCGGCGCTCGTACTCGATGTTCCCGGCGCGCAGGTCGGCGGCGGCATCGGCTTCGATGCCCACCGCGGCCGCCTGTTCCTGCCGCGACCACGACGACTCCCGGTCAGCCCCTCGGGTGCGGTCGCCGATGCGTGGATGGGCATCCAGCGCCTGCTCGATGTCGGCCCAGGTCAGGCGGGCGATCACGGCGTCGGACTCAGCGGTCAGCGCGTCGAGGGTGCGATACGGCCGTCCCGCGACAAGGGCGGCGATCCACGTCCGGCTCGCACAAGCCGGGCGCAGCGCGTCGGCAGCCTCCGCGGGCGTGGCGGCGTCGAAGTCGGGGACGTCGAGGTCGGGGACGTCGAAGTCGGGGACGTCGATCGGGCTGTCGCTCATCGCCGCGTCACCCTAACCCGGATCCGCAGGCCGTCCCGGACAACGCCGAAACACGGGTGTGCCAGGATCGGCCGTCCGCGGGAAGGAGGCGCGATGGCGGAGTCGGTGGTGATCCGGGCCGCCCGAGCCGTCCTGCCGACCGGCGAGCAGCCGGCCGCGATCGTGATCGGCGACGGTCTCATCGTCGACATCGTCGACATCGTGGACATCGTCGACATCGTCGACATCCATTCGGGGCCGGCCGGGCTGCGCGTCGTCGACGTGCCCGCGAACCGTGTGCTGCTGCCCGGGCTGGTGGACAGCCACGTGCACGTGAACGAACCGGGCCGCACCGAGTGGGAGGGCTTCGCCACCGCGACGGCCGCCGCGGCGGCGGGCGGGGTGACGACGATCGTCGACATGCCCCTCAACAGCATCCCGGCGACCGTCGACGTCGGCGCCCTCACGACGAAGCGGGCGGCCGCCGCCGGACAGCTCGAGGTGGACGTCGCGTTCTGGGGCGGTGCCGTGCCGGGGAATGCCTCGGCGCTACAAGGGCTGCACGAGTCCGGCGTGGTCGGGTTCAAATGCTTCCTGCTGCCATCGGGGGTGGAGGAGTTCCCGCCGCTGGGACGCGCCGAGCTGGCGCTGGCCATGGAGACGATCGCCGGTTTCGACGGCCTGCTGATCGCCCATGCCGAGGACGGCGCGGTCATCGACGCGGCCCCGGCGCCGCACGGTCGCCACTTCGCCGACTTCCTCGCATCCCGGCCGCCCGAGGCGGAGGTGCGGGCCGTCGAGCTGCTGCTCGCCGAGGCGCGCCGTACCGGTTGCCGGGTCCACGTCGTGCACCTGTCGAGCGCGGCGTCGCTGCCCGCCCTGCGCGCGGCGAAGGCTGACGGGGTGCGGGTGACCGCCGAGACCTGCCCCCACTATCTCGCCCTGCGCGCGGAGGACGTGCCGGACGGCGCCACTCAGTTCAAGTGCTGCCCGCCGATCCGTGACGGCGCCAACCGCGAGTTGCTGTGGCAGGCGCTGGGCGACGGCACGATCGACTGCATCGTGTCCGACCACTCACCCTGCACGGTCGCCGACAAGCGGCTCGACGCGGGTGACTTCGGCGAGGCGTGGGGCGGGATCGCGTCGCTGCAACTGGGCCTGTCCGTGATGTGGACCGAAGCCGCGCGCCGCGGCGTGCCGTTGTCGGCGCTGGCGCGCTGGATGGCCGATGCGCCGGCGACCCTGACCGGGCTGCGTGACCGGGGCACGATCGCGGTGGGCCGCCGCGCCGATTTCTGCGTCTTCGACCCGGACGCGACATTCGTCGTGGATCCGGTTGCCCTGCGCCACCGTAACCCGATCACCGCGTACGCGGGCCGGACGCTGCGTGGAGTCGTCGAGCAGACATGGTTGGCTGGAGCCCCGATCGTGCTCGGCGAGCGGCGAGGGCAGCTCGTCGCCGCCGGCGAGTACGCCCACGGCGATGGGACCCCGCATGGCTGAGCCGCAGAACAGGTCCGAGTTCCGGCGCCTGCCCGATCTCGCGAGCCGGGCGCTCGGCGCGACGGTGATGTACGCCAACGACGAGTTCTTTGCCGACGCGCACAACCTGATCGCGCCGTCTCCGGCCGCCCACGACCCGGCCGCGTTCGGGGCACGCGGGAAGATCTACGACGGGTGGGAGACGCGGCGGCGGCGCACGCCCGGCGAGGACTTCGTCATCGTGCGGCTGGCGGTCCCTGGCGTCGTGCGTGGGGTGAACGTCGACACCGCGCATTTCAAAGGCAACTTCCCCCCGTTCGCCTCCGTCGAGGCGACGACCCTGCTGGGCTACCCGAGCCTCGACGAGGTGCGAGCGGCGGAGTGGACGACGTTGATCGACAAGGCCGATCTCGACGGTGACTCGGCGAATGTGCTTGCCGTCGCGGCGCCGGACCGGATCGTCACGCATGTGCGGCTGACCATCCACCCCGACGGTGGCGTCGCCCGGTTCCGCGTCTACGGCGAGGTCGTGCCGGACCCGCGCCGGCTCGGCTGCCGCGTCGACCTCGGCGCGCTCGTGCACGGGGGACTCGTCGAGGAGTGCAGCAACATGTTCTTCTCCTCGCCGTCGAACGTCCTGACGCCCGGACGGGCGCAGGTCATGTCCGACGGCTGGGAGACCGCGCGCCGCCGCGACGACGGCAACGACTGGCTGATCGTCCGGCTCGCCGCGCCCGGCGTGCTGCGCGAGGTCGTCATCGACACCTCACGCTTCGTGGGCAACGCGCCCGGGTGGGCCCGGCTGTCCGACGCCGAGACCGGCACGCACCTGCTGCCGCGCATCGCCCTGCTTCCCGACACCGAGCACCGGTTCCGTCTCGCGCCGGCGGATCCGGTTCGCCTGGCCCGCCTGGACGTCTACCCCGACGGAGGTATCTCGCGGCTGCGACTCAACGGCGAGATCCCGGCCGAGCTACACGAGCCGATCACCCGTCGCTGGCTGGACCTGCTGCCCGCGTCGCAGGCCGCGGCCCTAGCCCGCGAGGAGTTCTTCGGATGATTCGGGGGTCGTGATGCTCGACGACACCTTCCACGATCGTCTCGACGGGATGCTCGGAGAGACCGATGCCGACCGCCGGCGGCTCTATCCGGGCGCGTCGGCGGACTGGCAACCCGTGCACACCGTGTACGTGCCGGGTGACCGGTTCCGCGCCGACACCGTGCGCACCTGGGGCAGCCAGGCGCTGGCGGCCTTGGACGAGCACGGTCCGCTGCCGGGCTTCGACCAGGAGATCGGCGAGCTGGTCCGCGACAAGCTCGCCCGCGAGCCGGTCGAGGACCTGCGCATCGACTTCGAGGACGGGTACGGGCTCCGCAGCGACGACCAGGAGGACGCCGACGTCAGGGCCGCCGCCAGGGCATTGGCGGCCGCGCTCGGCGCGGGGG
>JAODNL010000567.1 GCA_025465405.1 Pseudonocardiales bacterium
AGCCTCGTTCACCTTCTGGTCGATGACTTCTTGCGGTGTCTTGGCGAGCTTGAGCGCGAACGCCATGTTCTCCCGCACCGTCATATGCGGGTAGAGCGCATAGCTCTGGAACACCATCGCGATGTCACGGTCCTTCGGCGCCTTGTTGTTCACCACCTGACCGCCGATCCGCAGTTCACCTTCCGAGATGTCCTCCAGTCCGGCGATCATGTTGAGCGTCGTCGACTTCCCGCACCCGGAGGGTCCGACCAGAATCATGAACTCGCCGTCGGCAATGTCCAGGTCGATGTGATCCACCGCCAGCGCGCCGTCGGGATAGCGCTTGGTCACCTGGTCAAGAACAATTTCGGCCACGTCAGGCTCCTATCCCTTGACGGCGCCGGACGTCAGCCCGGCGACGATGCGACGTTGGAACAACAGCACGAACACGATGATCGGGATCGTGATTACCACCGCTGCCGCGGAGATCGAGCCGGTGGGTGCTTCGAACTGCGAACTGCCGGTGAAGAAGCCGATCGCGGCCGGAACGGTTCTCGCATTCGTGGTCGACGTGAGCGAGATCGCGAACAGGAAATCGTTCCAGCAGAAGATGAAGACGAGGATCGCCGTCGTGAACATGCCGGGCGCGGCCAGCGGCGCGATCACTCGGGTGAATGCCTGGAACGGCGTCGCGCCGTCGATCTTCGCCGCCTTCTCAAGTTCCCACGGGATCTCGCGGAAGAACGCCGACAACGTGTAGATGCCGAGCGGGAGCCCGAAGGCAACGTAGGGAATGATCAGCCCGGGCCAGGTGTCGAACAGCCCCAGGGTGCGCTCAATGTTGAACAGCGGCGTCACCAGCGAGATCGCGGGGAACATGGCGATCAGCAGCGACATGCCGATGAGCACGCTCTTTCCAGGGAATGTCAGCCGGGCCACGGCGTACGCGGCCATCGACGCCAACACCACCGCGATAAGCGTTGCGATCAGGGCGATGCCGATCGAGTTGATCAGCGCGTGGGTGAACTCCGAAGTCTTGAAGATGCCGCGGTAGTTCTGGAACGTCCACTTCTTCGGCCAGAACGTCGCATCGGTGATCGTCGAGGGGTCCTTGAACGACAGCGATACGATCCACAACACGGGGACCAGCGCGAGGATGACCGCGACTGTGTTGGCGGTGCCCCAGCCGGCCTTCTGCTTCACGGTAGTTGCCATCAGACCCTCACTTTGACGAACCGGGTGCGGCGGCGCCGAACCCCCTGATGAACAGGAACGCGATGATCGCGACGCACAAGAAGATGAGGATGGAGATCGCCGAGCCGATGCCCAGGTTCAACGCGGTGAACAGGTTGTCGTAGCCGAGGATGGACACCGAGTAGGTGTTGTTACCCCCCGCCGTCAGGATGAAGATGTTATCGAAGATCCGGAACGCGTCGAGGGTGCGGAACAGTAGCGCGACCAGGATCGCCGGCTTCATGAGCGGCAGCGTGATTCGGGTGAACCGCTGCCATGCGGTGGCGCCGTCGACCTTGGCCGCCTTCTGCAGGTCCTCGGGGACGAGCGCTAGCCCGGCCATCAGCAGCAGCGCCATGAACGGCGTGGTCTTCCACACCTCGGCAAGGATGATGACCGCGATCGCCTGGCCGTAGTGCGTCAATGGCGCCGCGTTGTTGAGCATTGCGGACAGGTAGCCGGTGCTGGGAGTCCAGGCGTACTGCCAACTGAACGCGGCGACAACCGTCACGATGCCGTACGGGACGAGGATGGCGGTGCGGACGGTGCCGCGACCGAACGGGGTTCGGTGCATCAACAGCGCCAGCAACATGCCCAGCACGAGTTCGATCGCCACCGACACGACGGTGATGATCAGCGTGACCAACAGGGCATGCCACCAGTACGGCGAGCTCAGCACCGCGCCGTAGTTGGAGAACCCGACGAACTTCGCCTGCTTGGGGAAGCGCAGGTCGTAGCGCTCGAGCGACAGGTAGACCGCGTAGGCGATCGGGTAGGCGGTGACCGCGATCATCACGATCACGGCCGGCGCGCACAGCAGCCAGCCCAGCCGTCGCTCGGCGCGGGCTCCCTCGGACAGGTGCCTGCGCCGGTGTCCGGTCTGGGCCGGCGTGCCGGTCGCGACCGGTGTCGTCGGTTCAGCGTGCACGGTCATGGGATCAGCCCCTTCGATTGGAGGGCATCCTTGACTTGGCTGGCGATCTTCTTCTCGGTCTTTTCAGGGTTGATCTTCGACGGCGGCGACACCGCGTGCGAGATGACGATCGACAGGTTCTGGTACGCCGGGGTCTTCGGCCGCACGCTGGCGTTCTGCAGTGCGGTCAGGATGTCTTGGTGGAACGGGTAGTCCTTGGCCAGAGCCGGGTCGTTGTAGAGGTCGGCGAGCGTTGGCGGCAGGCCGCCCTTGGTGGCGGCGACCATCTGGTTCTCGCGGTTGCGCAGGCACAGCGCCGCCTCGAACGCCAGGTCCGGGTGCTTCGAGTACTTGCTGATCGCCAGGTCGATGCCGCCGATGGTTACGTGGCTGGGCTGGCCGGCGGTCACGCTCGGGTACTGGGCCCACTTGAAGTTCTTGAACAGGTCGGGCTTGTTGGCCTTCATCGATGGGTAGACGAACGGGTAGTTGAGCTCGAAGGCGGCTGATCCGTTCTCCATCGCGAGCCGGTTCTGGTCCTCCATCTGCACCGAGATCGAGGGGTCGGCGGCCGGCGAGCTCGCGAGGCTCTTCATGATCTGCAGCGCCTTGACGCCCGGCGCGCCGAGCGCAACCGCGGTTGCGTCCGGATTGAGGATGTTGCCACCCGCGCTCGCGACCAGCGTGTTGAACCAGACCACCACGCCCTCGTATTGCGCGCCTTGGATCTCGATGCGGTGCGGCTTGCCCTGCTGGGCCAGTTGGACCGCATCGTTGATCATCTCGTCCCACGTCTTGGGCGGGTTGGGCACGAGGTCCGAGCGGTACCAGAGCAGCTGGGTGTTGCTGTTGTAGGGCACCGCGTACAGCTGGTTCTTCCAGGTGGCCGTGTCCAGCGGCGCCTGGAGGGTCCCGGTGGAGGCCTTGGTCTTGTTGTCACCGGTCCACGGCAGGATCCAGCCCGCCTCTGCGAACTCGGCCTCCCAGGTGACGTCCAGGCCGAGGATGTCCAGTGACTTGTCCTTGGCGGCGAGGCGGCGCACGAGCTGCTGGCGCTGGCCGTCGGCGGCGTTGGGCAGCTTGTTGTACTTGACCGTGTACCGGCCGCCGCTCTGGGCGGTGCAGGTGTTGACCGCCTGTTGGACCGCCCCCGAGCCATCCGGGAAGTTGTAGAAGTTCAACGTCGGCTTGCCGCCGCCGCTGGTTCCGCAGGCCGCGAGGGTGGCGGCCACAAGGGTGGCGATGGCCAGAGCGGCGACCGATCGGCTGGCTCGGGAGCGGGGCCGGCGCCGGACTGATCCGCGGCTGCTACGGCGTACCTGCGTCATCATGATGCGCACGGGCCGTTCTCCCTTCGCCATGAAGGGTGCGGCGCCTGATGATGGACGTCAGGCGGGGCACCCCCTGCGTTGCGAGTGCGAGTCGGACGCTACGCAGGCGGACCGAAAGCCGCAATGGCCGCATCGGGGCGATCGACCGGTCCGGCGTAGTTACGGCTTCCACGACCATCTATGTACCCAATTCGTGATCGGGAACAGCACGCCCGGATTCGGCGTTCTGACAACGTTTGGTCCGCCGGCCGCTGGGCTGGCAGACTGGACGGCACATCACCCGGCTCCGGTTCACGTCGCACGCGGCGACCCGGCGGCCATTATGAAGGGATCCAGCAGTGAAGGAAGGCATCCACCCGGACTACGTGGTGACGCAGGTGACGTGTTCCTGCGGCAACTCGTTCACCACCCGCAGCACGGCCAAGTCCGGCCAGCTGCACGCAGACGTCTGCTCGGCCTGCCACCCGTTCTACACGGGCAAGCAGAAGATCATGGACGTCGGCGGCCGCGTCGACAAGTTCGAGAAGCGCTTCGGCAAGCGCGTCCGCAACTCCTAGCTACCACGACGGCGCCCGCTGTCCACACCGTTCGGTGTGGCGGCGGGCGCCGTTGCTTTGTCCGGCCAGGAGAGTCAGTCAGGAGACGTCGTGAGTCAGCAGCACGTGGAGAGCGGCAAGCTGCCGGCGCTGCGCGCGGAGTACACCGACGTCGAACGCGAGCTGTCGGATCCGGCGGTGCACGCCGATCAGGCCAGGGCGCGCACGCTCGGGCGCCGCTTCGCCGAACTCGCGCCGATCATCGCCGCCGCCAACGAGCTGGACTCGGCGCAGGACGACCTCGCCACCGCGCGTGAGCTGACCGCCGAGGACCCGTCCTTCGGCGACGAGGCCGATGCGCTCGTAGCCCGCATCGAGGCGCTCGAGTCGCGGTTGCGTGAGCTGCTGGTGCCGAAGGACCCCAACGACAGCAAGGACGTCATCCTGGAGATCAAGGCGGGGGAAGGCGGTGACGAGTCGGCGCTGTTCGCCGGTGATCTGCTGCGCATGTACCTCCGCTATGCCGAACGGCAGGGGTGGTCCACGGAGATCCTGGACGACGAGCCGACGGATCTCGGCGGCAAGAAATCGGTGACGCTCGCGGTGCGCGCCCGAAAGCCCGGAGCCGCGGTCTGGGCTCGGCTCAAGTACGAGGGTGGCGTCCATCGTGTCCAGCGGGTGCCGGCCACCGAGTCGCAGGGTCGCATCCATACGTCCGCCGCCGGCGTGCTCGTGCTCCCCGAGGCCGAGGACGTGGAGATCGACATCGACCCCAACGACCTGCGCATCGACGTGTTCCGCTCGTCGGGTCCCGGCGGGCAGAGC